>JAYRMB010000039.1:0-3494 GCA_041904995.1 Azonexus sp. | reverse complement strand
TTGCGGTGGTTCTGTTTGGTGGGGATGCTGAAGAGATTGAAAGACCTTCGGTGTTGACGGGAAATAAAAAATCCTGTTATAATTTGAGGCTCTGCTGATCGCAGCGGGGTTTGCAAAAAGAGAGATACTTTTTGCGGTGTACGTTAAAAACATACAGCCGATAAGCGTGGGCGTTTGAAGCGAGTGACCAAGTTCGAAAGAACAAGAAGTCGCAAGACTGAAAACGCTCATGGAAATAGAAGTGAAGTTCACTTCAATTCCGTTTTTATGAGTAAAAGCCGAAAGGCTTTAAATTTTAAGATCGAACTGAAGAGTTTGATCCTGGCTCAGATTGAACGCTGGCGGCATGCCTTACACATGCAAGTCGAACGGTAACAGGTCTTCGGATGCTGACGAGTGGCGAACGGGTGAGTAATACATCGGAACGTGCCCGATCGTGGGGGATAACGCAGCGAAAGCTGTGCTAATACCGCATACGATCTACGGATGAAAGCGGGGGACTCGCAAGGGCCTCGCGCGGACGGAGCGGCCGATGGCAGATTAGGTAGTTGGTGGGATAAAAGCTTACCAAGCCGACGATCTGTAGCTGGTCTGAGAGGACGACCAGCCACACTGGGACTGAGACACGGCCCAGACTCCTACGGGAGGCAGCAGTGGGGAATTTTGGACAATGGGCGCAAGCCTGATCCAGCCATGCCGCGTGCAGGATGAAGGCCTTCGGGTTGTAAACTGCTTTTGTACGGAACGAAAAAGCCTTCTCTAATAAAGGGGGTGAATGACGGTACCGTAAGAATAAGCACCGGCTAACTACGTGCCAGCAGCCGCGGTAATACGTAGGGTGCAAGCGTTAATCGGAATTACTGGGCGTAAAGCGTGCGCAGGCGGTTATGTAAGACAGAGGTGAAATCCCCGGGCTCAACCTGGGAACTGCCTTTGTGACTGCATAGCTGGAGTGCGGCAGAGGGGGATGGAATTCCGCGTGTAGCAGTGAAATGCGTAGATATGCGGAGGAACACCGATGGCGAAGGCAATCCCCTGGGCCTGCACTGACGCTCATGCACGAAAGCGTGGGGAGCAAACAGGATTAGATACCCTGGTAGTCCACGCCCTAAACGATGTCAACTGGTTGTTGGGTCTTCACTGACTCAGTAACGAAGCTAACGCGTGAAGTTGACCGCCTGGGGAGTACGGCCGCAAGGTTAAAACTCAAAGGAATTGACGGGGACCCGCACAAGCGGTGGATGATGTGGTTTAATTCGATGCAACGCGAAAAACCTTACCCACCTTTGACATGTACGGAATCCTGCAGAGATGCGGGAGTGCTCGAAAGAGAACCGTAACACAGGTGCTGCATGGCTGTCGTCAGCTCGTGTCGTGAGATGTTGGGTTAAGTCCCGCAACGAGCGCAACCCTTGCCATTAGTTGCTACGAAAGGGCACTCTAATGGGACTGCCGGTGACAAACCGGAGGAAGGTGGGGATGACGTCAAGTCCTCATGGCCCTTATAGGTGGGGCTACACACGTCATACAATGGCTGGTACAAAGGGTTGCCAACCCGCGAGGGGGAGCCAATCCCACAAAGCCAGTCGTAGTCCGGATCGCAGTCTGCAACTCGACTGCGTGAAGTCGGAATCGCTAGTAATCGTGGATCAGAATGTCACGGTGAATACGTTCCCGGGTCTTGTACACACCGCCCGTCACACCATGGGAGCGGGTTCTGCCAGAAGTAGGTAGCCTAACCGCAAGGAGGGCGCTTACCACGGCAGGGTTCGTGACTGGGGTGAAGTCGTAACAAGGTAGCCGTATCGGAAGGTGCGGCTGGATCACCTCCTTTCTGGAAAACTGTCACACAAATTGAACGCCCACACTTATCGGTTGTTGGAAGAAGTCGCTGCGAAGGCGGGAAACTGTCCTGAGGCGGTGGCCGGCTTGGGTCTGTAGCTCAGTTGGTTAGAGCACCGTCTTGATAAGGCGGGGGTCGTTGGTTCGAGACCAACCAGACCCACCAAGTGCGGTGCGATGCGAGAAGCGACACGACAATGCGATTCCTGGGGGATTAGCTCAGCTGGGAGAGCACCTGCTTTGCAAGCAGGGGGTCGTCGGTTCGATCCCGTCATCCTCCACCAACAAAAGAAGACTTCAACACCAAAGCGGCTTTGCGAAAGGCTGCTTTGTTGTTGATCGGTATAGAGCGATCAAGCGGCTGTTCTTTAAAAATTCATAGAGTCGAATCAGCGTTGTCAGAGGAAACTGCACATTCGTAAAGGTTTAGTGCAGACCGTGCCTCTGATGACAAAAATTTGATTGCGTCAAAACGAACGAACTTTGTTTGTTCAAGTAATGACGAATAGTTCTCCAGGTAGAAATACCGAAGAAAGATTCACATTACGGCATAACGCGCGAGGTGAAAGACCTCGCAAGTCAAGACAGATGGCGGAGATGTTTCGAAAGAGACGTCAAAGTTATAGGGTCAAGTGACTAAGAGCATGTGGTGGATGCCTTGGCGATGATAGGCGACGAAAGACGTGATAGCCTGCGAAAAGCTTCGGGGAGCTGGCAAATAAGCATTGATCCGGAGGTATCTGAATGGGGAAACCCACCTAGCGATAGGTATCGTTGACTGAATACATAGGTCAACGAAGCGAACCGGGTGAACTGAAACATCTCAGTAGCTCGAGGAAAAGACATCAACCGAGATTCCGAAAGTAGTGGCGAGCGAAATTGGAAAAGCCTTGCAGTGATAGCGCGCTGGTTAGCAAAACGGGATGGAAAGCCCGGCCATAGCAGGTGATAGCCCTGTATGCGAAAGCCAACGAGTGGTACTAGGCTGCAGACAAGTAGGGCGGGGCACGAGAAACCCTGTCTGAACATGGGGGGACCATCCTCCAAGGCTAAATACTCATCATCGACCGATAGTGAACCAGTACCGTGAGGGAAAGGCGAAAAGAACCCCGGGAGGGGAGTGAAATAGATCCTGAAACCGCATGCTTACAAAAAGTAGGAGCCCGCAAGGGTGACTGCGTACCTTTTGTATAATGGGTCAGCGACTTACATTCAGTGGCAAGGTTAACCGAATAGGGAAGCCGTAGAGAAATCGAGTCCGAACAGGGCGATTGAGTCGCTGGGTGTAGACCCGAAACCAAGTGATCTACCCATGGCCAGGATGAAGGTGCCGTAACAGGTACTGGAGGTCCGAACCGACTAGTGTTGCAAAACTAGCGGATGAGCTGTGGATAGGGGCGAAAGGCTAAACAAACTTGGAAATAGCTGGTTCTCTCCGAAAACTATTTAGGTAGTGCCTCAAGTATTACCTTCGGGGGTAGAGCACTGTTTAGGCTAGGGGGTCATGGCGACTTACCAAACCTATGCAAACTCCGAATACCGATGAGTACAGCTTGGGAGACAGAGCACCGGGTGCTAACGTCCGGACTCAAGAGGGAAACAACCCAGACCGCCAGCTAAGGTCCCTAAAATTGGCTAAGTGGGAAACGAAG
>JAYRMB010000010.1:27376-136945 GCA_041904995.1 Azonexus sp. | reverse complement strand
CGCTACGTGCGTTCGACGAAACTAAACAGCCTTGCCCGCGGTCTGAGCCAACTCGATCCGCATGCAGTACTATCGCGCGGCTATGCCATTGCCGTTGGCACCGATGGCCGCGCCGTGCGCGACGCTGCCACGCTCGCTGCGGGCGCGGCGCTGAAACTGAGTTTTGCCCACGGCGGTGCCGAGGTGACAGTCGATCAGGTTGTCCCTTCGCGCGAAGCTGACTAGAATTTTCCTTTCAACCCCCAAATCAACAACGGAGAAATACAAATGGAACACCAACTGCCCGCCCTGCCGTACGCCAAGGACGCCCTGGCCCCGCACATGTCGGCCGAGACCTTCGACTACCACTACAGCAAGCACCACAATGCCTACGTGGTTAACCTGAACAACCTGATCAAGGGCACCGAGTACGAAAACCTGGACCTCGAAGCCATCGTCAAGAAGGCTCCGGCCGGTGGCATCTACAACAACGCCGCCCAGGTCTGGAACCACACCTTCTTCTGGAACTGCATGAAGCCGAACGGCGGCGGCGCTCCGACCGGCGCTCTGGCGGCTGCCATCGACGCCAAGTGGGGCTCCTTCGACGCCTTCAAGACCGCTTTCCAGACCTCCGCCGTCGGCAACTTCGGTTCCGGCTGGACCTGGCTGGTCAAGAAGGCCGACGGTTCGGTCGATATCGTCAACATGGGCGCCGCCGGCACCCCGCTGACCACCGGAGACAAGGCCCTGCTCTGCGTCGACGTCTGGGAACACGCCTACTACATCGACTACCGCAACCTGCGTCCGAAGTTCGTCGAGACCTTCCTGGCCTCTCTGGTCAACTGGTCCTTCGTCGAAGCCAACTTCGCCTGATCGTTCCGGTCTGGCCAAAGAAAAACCCGCCATCGGCGGGTTTTTTCATCTCAGCCGGGCAATGGCCGGCAGGAAGACCTCGGTGACCAGCACCGACTCGTCGCCGAAGGCGTGGCGAGAGCGCCGCGCCCACAGATAGGGGGCCTCGCTTTTCCCGGCGAGTGCGCGCCGATACAAGGGATGACGCGCATCGAGACGCAGGAACTCCAGCCGTCCGCGCTCGAAACCCGGATGGCTGAACAGCAGCGAACCGAGCGAACGAGCCCCAAGTCGGGCCAGCCAGCGCTTCAGGCGGCCACCTGCTGCGGTGCACAGGGTCGTATGGGCAAAAATCACCGGCACGCCATCACATTCGAGCACCACCTCGCGTACTGGCACGAATACGTCACGCGCCGACTCGTCGCCCAAGGGGCGCGCCATGCCCTGGCGCAGCACGCGCACGCGAAATTCGCTGCTGGCGCGCAAACAGCGGGCCGTCAGCGACCCCGGCTCGGTCAGCCAGGAGCGCAGCACTTCGGCACAGGCAGCGCGCGGCAGGCGCGCGCGCCATTTGGAAAATCCCATTACTGCGGACGCGGTGCGCGCTCGATACCGGTCAGCTTCGTGCCGGCCTTGATGCCGCGCTGGGCGAACCAGCCCAGGTTCATCTCCAGCGCGTAGCGGGCCGGTCGCCGGGCGCAGTGATTGTTCTCGGTCTGCGGCTGCATGTCTTCGATATTGATGATCGTCCCTTCACCATCCATGAAGGCGACCGACAGCGGAATGAAGGTGTTGCGCATCCACATGCAGTGCGTGTTGTCATGGGTGAAGACGAACAGCATGCCGCGCTGCGGCGGCATGACGCGGCGGTTCATCAGGCCGATCTGGCGATTCTGGTCAGTCGCCGCCACCTCCGCCTCGATTCGATGAAAACCGGCGGTCAACTCCATGACCGGCATGCTGGTTTGGGCTGCGGCCGGACCAATGGCCAGCGCGCAGAGCGCTGCGACGAGAAGATTCTTCATTCAAGCTTTCCTTGCAAGGCAGCCATACTGCCGTTGATTTCCTGCCATTGCCCGAGCGCCAGTCCCTGCAGGCTCAGCTTGCCGATGGCGGCGCGAATCAGGCGGAGCGTAGGATAACCGATGCCTGCCGTCATTCGCCTGACCTGGCGGTTCTTGCCTTCGGCGATGCGGATTTCCAGCCAACTCGTCGGAATGGCGGCGCGGTAACGGATGGGCGGATCGCGCTGCCACAGCCCTGTCGGCTCTTCGATCGCCTTCACCTTGGCCGGTTTGGCCGTGAAATCGGACAAGGCGATGCCGGCACGCAAGCGATCCAGCGCGGCTTCGTCGGGAATACCCTCAACCTGCGCCCAGTAAGTCTTTTCCAGCTTGTGCTTGGGATCGGCAATACGCGCCTGCAGACGACCCTCATCAGTCAGCAGCAGCAAGCCTTCGCTATCGGCATCAAGCCGACCGGCAACATAGACGTCCTTGATTGGGATGAACTCGTTCAGCGCCCGCCACTTGCCCTCCGGCGTGAACTGGCTGAGAACGCCGTAAGGCTTGTTGAAGACGACGAGACGCGACACGAGGACGACACCGGAAAAAAAAGCGAATTCTCCCCGATTTCGTCCGCGCCGTCAGACTGCTGCGGTGCACGGGCCAAAATGGGCAAAAACCAAACCGGCCCGACCAAAGAAAACGGCCGGAAAATTCCGGCCGTGCGGCGACTCCCTTGCAGCGGTCCGACAGAACCGCCGCGCGCGACTCAGTGCGAACCCTGCGTGCCTCCCGGCAAACCCTTGCCCTGTTCTTCTTCCTGGATGTGCTTGGATGCATAGCGCACGATATAAACCGCCATGACCAGAATGAAGGCGATCGTGAACAGGCTCAGCAGGCCGATATCCGAGGTGAACAAGAGATCCCATGCCATGAGTTGTCTCCTTAACAGACGTGATAGGAAATAAAACCACTAAAGCCTTGGGGGAATTGCAAGACATATGCCCGTTGGTACCGCGGCCTCTCGGCAGCGTCCGGTCACGCAGGCCAAACGCCGTCAGCATGCGCTTTTCCGGGCAGTGACCATGATCGGGAAAATAATCGTCGGACCAGGAAAAAACCTACCCGGATGGCAACCCACGCCAAATCTGACAGACCGTTCCGTCCATCAACGCCAGATTTGACACGAGGAATGGTGCTCGTCTCGAAATGATGAGTGGTGGAAAGCCGCCGAACTGGCGCGCTGTTCGTGACAGGCTGACGGTCCTGCACGTTGAATCCGGCAAAGCGACGATCCCCTGGGAGGAAAGGATCGTCGCCCGGCGCCGAGCCCGGCGGTTTCCTGCCAGTCCATTAGCCAGATACGTGCCCAATGAGCACAACTCAACAAAACACAACAAATCAATTGGTTAGCACACCGACACCAGAACCTGCCGTGCCTATCGTCACTTTTGTCAGCCAATCCTGACAAAAGTGACAGCATTCCCGATCAATGGCTGGTGCCTTCGGACTTGGTGATCTTGTTCCAGACGTTGTATTTACCCACCGGCTTTTTCATCGGCAGGCGCTTCACTTCCTTCAAGGTCTCGGCGTCGTAAATGATCAGCGCCCCGTTCATCTCCCACAGACTGGCGAGTACGTACTTGCCATCGCGGGTGAATTCCACGTGGGCAAAGGTCTTGCCCGGCTCCGGCTTCAGTTCGGCGACGATCTCCAGCTTCTTCTTGTCGATGATCTGCATGGTGTCCTTGAAGGCCGGACTCATCATCGAGTCGGTCCACGCATAGCGGCTGTTCTCATGGCTGCGCATGAAGAAGCCGGGGCCGCGCGTCTTGATCTGCTTGATGGTCTGCCAGCTCTGCATGTCGATGATGCTGATCACCCCCTCGTTCAGGTTCGGCGTCGCCATCACGGTCCGCTCCTGGCCGTTGGCATCCTTCCACTTCCAGCTGATACCGGAACCCAGATGCGGCATGCCTGGCAACTGCAAATCGGCCACCTTCTTGCGTGCGTCGAGATTGACCACCTGCCCGCTGACTACCGATTTGGCATCGTTACGCGAAGCCCCCATCAATTCGTCGTAGCCCTGGGTGAAATAGAAATCGTCCAAATAATCGTCGACCTGCGTCCGCTGCGGGTTCAGGAAGCCCGGCACGAAAGCGCCTTCGCGATATTTGAAGTCGTGGATGATGCCGGCCGGGATTTCCGGCGCCTTCGGGTTGTAAGACACCTCCCAGACTTCCTTGACGTCTTTCAAGGCCGCCACGAAGCTCTGCCTCGGCGAAGCATCATAGACAGCGGAGACGCGTGAGCTGACTTTGCCTTCCTTGTCGACCACCGCCAGGGATTTTACGAAATTGAGGTCGGCGTCGAGGATAACCAGGCTGTGCGGCAGATAATTGGCCACCGCCACATATTTGCCGTCGCCGGAGACCGCGGCGTTGCGGGTATTGATACCGGCCCGCACCTCGGCGACGACCTTCAGGTTCCACAGGTCGTATTTGGTCACCCAACCATCGCGCGAGGCAAAGAAGACGTAGCGTCCATCCGGCGTAAATTTTGGCCCGCCATGCAGCGCGAAGCGCGACTGAAAGCGATGGATCGGCTCCAGCTTGTCGCCATCGAGAACAGAAACATGATGATCGCCGCTCTCGACGACAACGAAAAGGTTCAGCGGATCGGCCTTGAACACCGGCTTGGCCGGCAAGGGCTGCTTTTCATAGACGATGCGGGAGTCTTTGATCTCGGCCTCGCCCCAAACCGGCATCGGTTTGATCGCGGTATAGGCAAAGTCGACCAGCGATTTGATCTCTTCGCCGCTCAGCTTCTCGCCAAAAGCCGGCATCTGTGTCGCCGGACGCCCCTCGCGCACCACTTTCTCGGCCTCCCCTTTGCGCAAGCGTCCCAGGTTCTCCGGCAGCAGCGCAGGTCCAATTCCCCCCAACCGGCCTTCACCATGGCAGGAGGCGCAATGTTCGCGGTAGGCTGCCGGCGTATCCGCCGCCTGCGCAAGATCTGCCATCGCCAACAGAGTACAAACGGCCATCCCGGCCGGAATCAGAATCTTGCCGATGCTTTCGAGCTTCATGCTGCGATCTCTTCGTCGGTGAGGTAGCAACCGGAGTCTTCTGCCCATGGATTGCCGGTCAGTTGCTGGGCGCGCACCCGCGTGTTGCCGTTACACAAATCGAGGTAAGCGCATGTGGCGCAGCGCCCTTCGACGGCGCGCGGATAACGCTTCAAGCCGGCCATCAGCGGATCGGAAACATCCGGCCAGATCAGCGAAAAAGGCCGCTCCTTGACGTTGCCCAGCGTGTGATGCCACCACATGGTGTCCGGATGGACATTTCCCAGGTTGTCGATATTGGCCACATTGATGCCGGAGGAATTGCCACCCCACTGACGCAGCTTGGCCTCGACATGCGAGGCCCGCTCAGGGAAATGCCGGCGTACCCAATGCAAGAAATAGACGCCATCGGCATCGTTGTTACCGGTGGTGAATTCCTTGTTCAGCCCGCGCTGCTGATAATCCCAACAGGTATCGAAGAGCAGGTCCATCGCCCAGCGGGTCAGCTTGTGCTGCGCATCATCCTTGCGGTTCTTGTTACCGCGACCGGCATAGTTGAGGTGCGAGAAATAGAAGCGATCGATCCCTTCATCCTCGACCAGCTTGAGCAGTCCCGGCAGGTCGTGCGCATTGTCCTGCGTCATCGTGAAGCGCACGCCGATCTTGAGGCCGAGATCGCGACACAGCCGGATACCGTGCAAGGACTTCTCGAAGGCGCCTTCAAGACGACGGAACTTGTCGTGGGTCGCCCCCAGACCATCGAGCGAGACACCTACATAGTTGAAATCGCATTCGGCGATACGATCGATATTGCTCTCATCAATCAGCGTGCCATTCGACGACAGGCCGACGTAGAAACCCTGCGCCTTGGCCCGCTTGGCGATGTCGTAGATATCCGGCCGCAGCAACGGCTCGCCGCCGGACAGGATCAGCACCGGCACCCGGAAGCCCTTCAGGTCGTCCATCACGGAGTAAATCTGCTCGGTCGTCAGCTCGCCGGGGAAGTTGGTGTCGGCGGAAATCGAATAGCAGTGCTTGCAGGTCAGATTGCAGCGGCGGATCAAGTTCCAGATCACCACCGGCCCCGGCGGATTGCGCTTTGGCCCGAGTGGCGTCGGCGCGGCGATTTCGGCCATGTACTGCGAGATACGGAACATGAAACACCCTCTTGAAATGTCGGACGTATTGCAACGCAAGCATGCCAGCCAAGCCTTGACGTGTATCAACCGATGCTGGCAATCGCCCTCTTTCAAATATCTTAAACTTGGCTAAAATAATAAAAACATCAACCCATCAGCCTACGGGACCCCCCTGTGACCCCAAGCTTTTCCGACCATCCCAGCAACAACCACAAACCACTGGTTTTGGTCGTCGACGACTCGGCCTCGATGCGTGAGGGTATTTCAGCCATCCTGCGTCACATCGGCTGCGAGGTGGAAACCGCGATCAACGGTCGTCTGGGCTATGAAAAAGCCCGCTCCTGCTCGCCCGACTTGATCATCAGCGACCTCGAAATGCCGGAAGCCAGCGGATTCGACCTGCTATCCTGCGTTCGTTCCGACCCCACTTTGACCATGGTCCCTTTCATCATGATCACAGGCGTCGCCGACCGCGCAAGCACGCGCCGGGCGATGGAGCTGGGGGCTGATGACTACCTGACCAAGCCATTCAAGCCCGAAGAAGTCATGTCCGCCGCACGCATCCGCTTGGACAAGCAGCGTAACTGGCGCCAGGCAACGCAAGCACTAGCTGCTTCTTACAGCCAGGGAATGATGGGCATTTTGCCGCATGAATTTCGCACGCCACTCAATTCGATCCTCGGTTTTGCCGAACTGATGTCGATGATTGCCGATCGAGGCCTGACACCGACCCAGACCCGCGAATTTGCGGAAACCATCCAGCGCGCCGGAAAAAAACTGCTAAGCCACACCACCCGCTTCCTGACCTTGATGGAATATCAGGGCCTGGATCATCAGCCAGACGCTTCGAGTCGTCAGGTAATTGAAGAAGACTGGATTCAGTCCTGCTTCGACCAACTGATGAAGGAACAAATTCCACAACAATCTGTGGATGCCCAACTCAAGATCACGCCAGGCTTGGCGAGTTGCCCGGCCGATTTGCTCAAGACAATGATCGGCGAACTGGTCGGCAATGCACTCAAATTCGCTCAGGCCGGATCGACGGTATTGATCAAGGGCGAACCGAAGGACGATGGCTACCTGCTGGCGATCGAAAACCAGGGCGTGCGCTTCCCGGTGGAAAAACTGTCGCAAATCGGCGCCTTCGTCCAGTTCGAACGGGAAAAACACGAGCAGCAAGGCCTGGGGATCGGCCTGGCCATCGTCGCCCACGCCGCTCGTTTGAGCCACGCCACTTTCTCAATGGAAAACGACGCCGGCAACACCGTTCGCGCCTTGCTGAAACTACCCAAAGCCTGAGACAACAGCGGCAGCTTCATCCGGCAGCCCACGAAGCCTTGGGGTATACTTTTAGGATGAACTCCGATGCGCAAAAAAGCTTAGTCAACGAACCGCTCATTCCGGCATTCTGGGCTGACGAAATCAACGCATTGCTCGGGTCTGGCGAACAGATTCAGGCGGCGCTGGAAATCGACCTCGACGGCCGCCTGCAATTCGCCCGCGGCATCGTCGTCACCACCGACCGCCGCCTGCTCGCCAAGGCCCCGGGAGAAGCCGACTGGGCGATTTGGCCGCTCAGCACCGATCTGACGCTGACCCATCACGACCACGCCGGCGTCGGCACCCTCGAATTGCTCGACCCGCAAGGCCGCATCGGCTGCTGGCGCTATACGCTGGGCCGCAACCTGGCCGCGCTGCGCGTCATCGCCGAATTCGATCTGCACCGCGACAGCCTGGCCAGCGGTCAACCGCTCATCCGCCCGGAAGAGGACGTTTGCCCAAAGTGCAAGGCGCCGATTCCGCCCGGCGAGGATGAATGTCCGATCTGCAACCGCGAATCGACCGTCTCGCCGTCCACCTGGACGCTCTTCCGCCTGTGGCGCTTCGCCAAGCCTTACAAGGGCCAGTTGTTCATGGGTTTTGCCCTGACCCTGGCGTCCACCGCAGCAACGCTGGTCCCCCCCTACCTGACCATGCCGCTGATGGACAACGTGCTGATTCCGTTCCAGAACGGCAAGCCCATCGACTGGTCGCTGGTCGCCATGTACCTCGGCGGACTGCTCGGTGCCGCAGCACTCGCCTGGGTGCTGGGCTGGATTCGCACCTACATCCTGTCGCTGGTTTCCGAACGCATCGGCCGCGACCTGCGCACCCAGACCTACGACCACCTGCTCGGCCTGTCGCTCGAATACTTTGGTGGCAAGCGCACCGGCGACCTGATGGCGCGCATCGGCAACGAGACCGACCGCATCAACATCTTCCTGTCGCTCGACCTGCTCAACTTCGCCACCGACGTGCTGATGATAGCGATGACGGCAGTCATCCTGTTCTCGATCAACCCTTGGCTGGCGTTGGTCACACTGATTCCGCTGCCCATCATCGGCTGGCTGATCCACTTCGTGCGCGAGAAGCTGCGCACCGGCTTCGAGAAGATCGACCGCGTTTGGGCCGAAGTGACCAACGTGCTGGCCGACACCATCCCCGGCATTCGCGTCGTCAAGGCCTTTGCCCAGGAAAAACGCGAAGGCGACCGCTTCCGGGCCGCCAACGAGCACAACCTGGCGATGAACGACAAGCTGAACAAGACCTGGTCACTGTTCACGCCTACTGTCACGCTGCTGACCGAAGTCGGCCTGCTCGTCGTCTGGGTATTCGGCATCTGGCAGATTTCGAATGGCAATAGTTCGGTCGGTGTGCTCACTGCCTTCCTCGCCTACATCGGCCGCTTCTACACCCGCCTCGACTCGATGAGCCGCATCGTCTCGGCAACGCAGCGAGCCGCGTCGAGCACCAAGCGTATCTTCGACATCCTCGACCACGTTTCCAGCGTTCCCGAGCCGACCAACCCGGTGCATCTGTCCGGCGTTACCGGCCGTCTTGAGTTGAAAAAGGCCAGCTTCCGCTATGGCACGCGCGCTGTGACCAAGGATGTCGATCTGATCATTGAACCGGGCGAGATGATCGGCCTGGTCGGTCATTCCGGTTCCGGCAAGTCGACGCTGGTCAACCTGATCTGCCGCTTCTACGACGTGACCGAAGGCGCCGTTTTCATCGACGGCGTCGATGTCCGTTCGGTGCCGGTCGCCGAATTCCGCCAGCACATCGGCCTGGTGCTGCAGGAGCCTTTCCTCTTCTTCGGCACCATCGCCGACAACATCGCCTACGGCAAGCCGAACGCGACGCGTCAGGAAATCATCGCCGCCGCCCGCGCCGCGCACGCCCACGAATTCATCCTGCGCCTGCCGCACGGCTACGACTCGCTGGTCGGCGAGCGCGGCCAGGGTCTCTCCGGCGGCGAACGCCAGCGTATCTCGATCGCCCGTGCCCTGCTGATCGATCCGCGCATCCTGATCCTCGATGAGGCGACGTCTGCGGTGGACACGGAAACCGAGAAGGAAATCCAGAAGGCACTGGACAACCTGGTCAAGGGCCGCACCACCATTGCCATTGCCCACCGCCTGTCCACGCTGCGCAAGGCCGACCGCCTGGTGGTGATGGATCGCGGCCGCATTGTCGAAATCGGCAACCACGACCAGTTGATGGACGCCGAAGGCCATTACTACAAGCTCTACATGGCACAGGCCCGCAACGTCGATACCGAAGACAGTTTGCCGCGCGCCCCTGAACTGCCCAAAGCCCACGCCGAGTGACCGCCATGTCCAAAGTCGATTTCAAACTGCAACGTGACAGCTACGGCCGCCTGGTGCTGACTTCAGCCAATGGCGAACAGCACGTCGGCGTCACCCCGGTACGCGCCTTTCCGATTGCCGGCCCGGATGAAGGCCTCTCGCTGATCAATTTCGAAGGGCACGAAGTCGGCTGGGTCGATCGTCTGGCCGACCTGCCGGATGACATACGCGCGCTGATCGACGCCGATCTGGCCAGCCGCGAGTTCGTACCCGAGATCAGCCGGATCGCCAGCGTTTCCAGTTTCGCCTGTCCGAGCACCTGGCAGGTGGATACGAATCGCGGGCCGACGGAACTGATCCTGAAGGGCGAGGAAGACATCCGCCGCCTGTCACAAACCCGCTTGCTGATCGCCGACACCAACGGTATCCAGTTCCTGGTGCGCGACCTGACGCAACTCGACCGGCAGAGCCGCAAGCTGCTCGACCGCTTCCTGTAAGCAGTGGCTGTAACGGCACGTTCCGTTTTGTGACAATTTTGCACAGCGGTCAGCCGCAAACGGCGTGAAAACGTTAATAATGCTGGAATAACCTCTTGATCACCGCCGCCCCGCCGGGGCAAAAGCAGAGAGCATGAAAAGACAAGACATCGTTTTCAAGGACTCCATCTCCCTGAAGGGTCCAAGCATCTGGACCTACCCGCCATGCATCGAAACCTGGATCGACATCGGCGAACTGGAAGATCTCCCTTCCGACAAGATTCCCGGCCTGTATGAGCGGCTCGAAACCTGGCTCCCCGGCCTGATCGAACACCGGTGCAACTACGACGAACGCGGTGGTTTCTTGCGCCGGCTGAAGGAAGGCACGTGGACCGGCCACATCCTGGAGCACGTCGTCCTCGAACTGATGACCCTGGCCGGCTTGCCCGACGGCTTCGGCCGGACCCGCGAGACAACGACACGCGGTGTCTACAAGCTGGTGGTCAGCAACTTCCACGAGGAATGCACCCGCCTGGCCCTGGAGATCGGCCGCGAACTGCTGCTCGCCGCCATCCATGACGATCCGTTCGACATCGGCGAAGCGATCAAGCCGCTGCGTCGCAAGGTCGACCGCAAGTACCTGGGCCCGTCGACTGCCGCCATCGTCAATGCCGCCGAAGCGCGCAAGATTCCCCACATCCGCCTGCTCGACGACGGCAACCTCGTCCAGCTGGGCTACGGCGCCGCCATGCGCCGCATCTGGACGGCCGAAACCGATAGCACCAGCGCCATCGCCGAGACCATCTCGCGCGACAAGGACCTGACCAAGACCCTGATTTCGTCGGTCGGTGTACCGGTACCGGAAGGCCGCGAAGTCGAGAATGCCGACGACGCAGTCGAGGCCGCCGAAGACATCGGCTACCCGGTGGTCGTCAAACCCTCCGACGGCAATCACGGACGCGGCGTCTTCATCGACCTGACCAATGCAGAGGACGTCAGGAAGGCCTACGCCATCGCTGTCGAAGAAGGTTCCAGCGTCATCGTCGAACGCTCCATCGCGGGCATCGAACACCGGCTGCTGGTCATCGGCGGCAAGTTGATCGCCGCCAACCGCAGCGACCTGATCACCGTCACCGGTGACGGCACGCAAACCGTCCAGCAGCTGATCGACACCCAGGTCAACACCGACCCGCGTCGCGGCAATACCGAACTGCACCCGCTGTCGATCATCAAGATCGATACGGCCGCCAATATCGAACTGGAACGCCAGGGCCTGACCGGCGATGCCGTGCCCGAAGCCGGCCGCGAAGTGCTGATCCAGCGCAACGCCAACCACGCGTTCGACTGCACCGATGAAGTCCATCCCGAGACTGCCGCCATCGCTTCGCTGGCCGCTCGCGTCGTCGGCCTGGACATCGCCGGCATCGATCTGGTGTGCAAGGACATCTCGCAGCCCTTGCAGGCCCAGGGCGGCGCCATCGTCGAAGTCAATGCCGGCCCCAGCCTGCTGATGCACATCAAGCCGGGCGTCGGCAAACCGCGCCCGGTCGGCCAGGCCATCGTCGACAACCTGTTCGCGGCCAACAAGAGCGGCCGCGTGCCGCTGGTCGGCGTCACCGGCACCCACGGCAAAACTGCCGTGTCCAAAATCGTCGCTCACATGCTCTTCCTGTCCGGTGCTTACACCGGCCTGGCCTGCAGCGACGGCCTCTACCTGAACCGCCGCCAGGTCCAGAAGACCAATGCGTCCAATTGGGCTGCCGGCCACCGCCTCTTGCTCAACCGTGCTGTCGAGGCTGCGGTCATCGAGAACGGGGCTGAAGTCATCCTCGGTGAAGGTCTGGCCTACGACCGTTGCTCAGTCGGCGTCATCACCAACATTGATCCGGCCGGCGAGGATCTGTCGCGCTGGGATGTCCAACCGACCGGCGGCGAGTACTACACGACTCACCGTTCGATCTACCGGACGCAAGTCGATGTCGTTCTGCCCTCCGGCTACGCCGTCATCAATGCTTCCGACGCCTTGGCCGCCGAGATGGCCGAATTGTGCGACGGCGAGGTCATATTCTTCACCGCCGACCCCTCCTGCCTCAAGCTGGCCGAGCATTTTGCTGCGGGCAAGCGCGGGGTGACGGTAGCTGACGGTCGCATCATCCTGCGTACCGGCGCCGACGAAATCCGCGTCTGCCGTCTCGGTGACGTGCCGGCGATCGGCAAGGCCAAGAAGCCGGAAGACATCGCCAATGTGCTGGCTGCCGTTGCCGCCGGTTGGGCTTTGGGCCTAACTCAGGACGTCATCGCCACCGGCGTCAAGACCTTCGGTCTCGATCTACCCGATCCGGAAGCCCTGCTCCCGATCATGGCCAAGAAGCCGCTCGGTGCGGCACTACAGAAATAATTAGGAACATCGCGTCATGGACGTTTCCCGCATTCGTGCCCTGCGCGGCCCCAACCTGTGGAGCCGCCACACCGCCATCCAGGCTATCGTCACCTGCGAGGGCGCCGAAGTCGCCATCGCCGACCTGCCCGGTTTCGAAGCCCGCCTGCGCGAGCGCTTCCCTGAGCTTGGCGACCTGATTCCTTCCGACCACCTCGATACGGTATCGGTCGCTCACGCCCTCGAATTCTGTGCCCTTGGCCTGCAAGCCCAGGCCGGCTGCCCGGTCACCTTCAGCCGCACAACGCAGACCGTCGATAACGGCGTCTATCAGGTCGTCGTCGAATACTCCGAAGAAGACGTCGGCCGCCTGGCCTTCGAACGTGCGGAACAACTGTGCCTGGCCGCCCTGAACGACACGCCCTTCGACCTCGACGGCACGCTGAAGGAACTGCGCGATCTCGACGAGGACATCCGCCTCGGCCCTTCCACCGGCTCCATCGTCTCGGCCGCCGTCGCCCGCGGCATTCCCTTCCGCCGCCTGACTCAGGGCAGCCTGGTCCAGTTCGGCTGGGGCAGCAAACAGAAGCGCATCCAGGCGGCAGAAACCAGTTTCACCAGCGCCATCGCCGAATCCATCGCCCAGGACAAGGAACTGACCAAGAAGCTGCTGCATGCTGCTGGCGTCGCCGTGCCTATCGGCCGTCCGGTCGACGATGAAGACGATGCCTGGAAAGCCGCGCAGGAAATCGGCCTGCCGGTCGTCGTCAAGCCGCAGGACGGCAACCAGGGCAAAGGCATCTCGGTTAACCTGACCAGCGAAGAGCAGGTGCGCAAAGCCTATCAGGTGGCCGTTTCCTTCTTCGACGACATCATGGTCGAAAAGTACCTGCCCGGCCACGACTGGCGCGTTCTGGTCATCGGCGACAAGCTGATCGCTGCCGCCCGCCGCGACCCGCCATTGGTCATCGGCGATGGCAAGCATACCGTGCGCGAACTGGTCGATATCGTGAATAGCGACCCGCGCCGCTCCGATGGCCACGCTACCTCGCTGACCAAGATCCGCTTTGACGACATCGCCATCGCTCGCCTGGCCGAGCAGGGCTTCACCGCCGAGACGGTGCCCGCCCGCGGTGCACGTGTCGTTTTGCGCAATAACGCCAACCTGTCGACCGGCGGCACCGCCACCGACGTCACCGACGATGTCCATCCCGATCTCGCTGCCGCCGCCATCACCGCCGCACAAACCGTCGGCCTCGACATCGCCGGCATCGACGTCGTCTGCGACACCATCCTGAAACCGCTCGAAGACCAAGGCGGCGGCATCGTCGAGGTCAACGCTGCCCCCGGCCTGCGCATGCACCTCGACCCTTCCTTCGGCAAGGGCCGCGACGTCGGCAAGGCCATCGTCGACATGATGTTCCCGAATGGCGACAACGCCCGCATTCCGGTCGTGGCTATCGCTGGCACCAATGGCAAGACGACGACCAGCCGCCTGATCGGCCGCATTTTCGAAAGCAACGGCCAGCGTGTCGGCATGACCAGCACCGACGGCGTCTATATCCAGGGCGTGCAGATCGACAACGGCGATTGCTCGGGTCCGCGTAGCGCACGCAACGTCCTGATGCATCCGGACGTCGATGCTGCCGTGTTCGAAACCGCCCGCGGCGGCGTCCTGCGCGAAGGCCTGGGTTTCGACATGTGCGATGTGGCCGTAGTGACCAATATCGGTATCGGCGATCACCTCGGCCTCAACTACATCACGACCGTCGATGAACTGGCCGTGGTCAAGCGCGTCATCGTCGAGAATGTCTCACCACGCGGTGCCGCCGTGCTCAACGCGGCGGATAACCAAGTTGCACGCATGGCAGCACATTGTCCGGGCAGCATCATTTTCTTCGCCCGCGACAAGGCCAACCCCGTGCTCGCCACGCACAAGGCCCAGGGCAAGCGTGTGGTCTATGCCGAAAGCGATGCCATCGTCTGCCAGGAAGGGCGCAAGACCCATCGCATCGCCTACACCGGGATTCCTTTGACCCGCAACGGCTCCATCGGTTTCCAGGTCGAGAACGCCATGGCCGCCGCGGCCACCGGCTGGGCCCTCGGCATGGATTGGGCGGTGATCGAGAAGGCGCTGGCCGGATTCGTCAGCGATGCTTCGACCGCCCCCGGCCGCTTCAACGTCTTCGACTACAAGGGCGCCACCCTGATCGCCGATTACGGCCACAATCCGGATGCGATGCAGGCGCTGGTCCAGGCCGTCGACGGCATGCCGGGCGTTCGCCGCTCGGTGGTAATCAGCGGTGCCGGCGACCGTCGTGACGAAGACATCCGCCAGCAGACCGAAATCCTCGGCGGGGCCTTCGACGATGCAATCCTTTACCAGGATGCCTGCCAGCGCGGCCGCGAAGATGGCGAAGTGATCGGCCTGCTGCGTGATGGTCTGAAGAATGCCAAGCGGACCAAGCGCATCGACGAAATCACCGGCGAATTCAAGGCCATCGACCTGGCGCTCAGCCGCCTGCAACCGGGCGACCTGTGCCTGATCCTGATCGATCAGGTCGAGGAAGCACTGGCCCATATCGCACAGCGCATCGCCGAAGCCAAGGCCTGAGTCGCAGCGCCAGAAATCCAAAAAAGGAAGCCTGAGGCTTCCTTTTTTTATTGCCGCCTGCGCTCAGATACGCAGTCCGCTCTTCTTGAGTATCCGGGTGGAAAACAGGATGTCGTTCGCCCGGCAGGCGCTGCCCAGCACCCGCCGAATCTCTCCGGCCTTTTCCGCGCACTCCTCGCGCGAAGAGCCATGCACCATGGCAAAGAGGTTGTAGCGCCAATCCGGCAAGGCACGCGGGCGGCGATAGCAATGGGTGACGAAAGCCAATCCGCCCACCAATTCGCCCAGGCGGTCGATTTCACTGTCTTCGACATCCCACACCGTCATGCCGTTGGCCGTCCAGCCGATGGCGTAATGATTGGGCACGACGCCGATGCGCCGGATGATTCCGTTGTCGAGCAGGTTTTGCAGGCGGCGCATGACCTCTTCGGCAGCAATTCCCAGTTGCTCGCCCACGTGATGGTAGGGCCGCGCCACCAGGGGCAGACCACCCTGCGTGGCGACGATCAGCGCGCGGTCGAGTTCGTCGATCATCGCCGTGCCTCCAACTTCATTTCGACGAAATATTCGCGTTCCTTGGGGAAGGCATGAACTTTCAAGCCGGTCGCCGCCTCGATTTGGGCGATGGCGGCGGGGATACCCGCTGGCGTTTCCGTGGCCAGCACGAACCACATGTTCAGCTTGTGCTCGCGCCGATAGTTGTGGGCCACCTGCGGCAAGGCGTTAACCTGCGCCGCCACGGCTTCATAACGCTCTTCGGGAACCGCCAGGGCAGCGAGAACGAAGGCCCCGCCCATGCGCTCGATCTGCACCATCGGGCCGAAACGGGTCAGCACCTTGTCGGCAAGCAGTTTTTCCAGTCGCCGCAGCAATTCGTCCTCAGCGATACCCATCCGTTCGGCTGCGACGGCATAGGGCCGCTCGCACAAAGGAAAGCCGCCTTGCAGCGTATCGACGATGGCGCGGTCGATGCCATCCAGTTCACGCATAGCGCGCCCCGTTCTGCTTGAAACGGGTCAGCGAAAACAGCACGTCGTGCGCATGGTTCTGCAGACCGTGGCATTGGCGCAAAGCGGCGATGGTCGCTTCCACCTCGGAGCGTTCACGGCCGTGGATCATGCAGAAAAGGTTGTAGGGCCAATCGGGCTGAACGCGCGGCCGGCGGTAGCACAGGGTCACAGCCCCCTCTTCGGACAGCGCTCGGCCGACTGCACCGACCTGCTCGTCGGGGATGTCCTGCACCAGCATGGCGTTGGCCGTGTAGCCTAATTCATGATGGCGGACGACGACGCCGAAGCGCTTGATCGCCCCCTCTTCCAACCAACTCCTGATACGCCCCAGCACATCGCTCTCGGCCGCGCCGATACGCTCGGCGATCATGGCGAAAGGCCGGATGAACAGCGGCAGCCCCTCCTGCAGGACGCCGACCAGACGGCGCTCGGCCTCGTCGATCGGTGCTGCTGGCTGCACGGCCTTGGCCGTCGCCGGAGCGAGCTTCCCCTTCCCGTCCAGCGGGAAGCCGAGGTCGATATGAAATTCTTCGAGCAGCGGCAAGGCCAGCAAGGGCACACCGGCTGCCTGTTCGATGGCGCCCAGAGTGGCCTGCAGACGACCTTCGCTGGCGGCCGTGACGACGAACCACAGGTTGTAGCGATGCTCGCGCTCGTAGTTGTGGTTCACTTCGGGAAAACGATTGACCGTTTCCGCTACGGCGGCGAGCCGCCCCGGCGGTACCGCCATGGCGGCCAAGGTCGAGGCGCCAATACGTTTGGGCGCGAAGACGGCACCGACCCGAGAAATCTTGCCGGCCCGGCGCAAGGCCTCCAGGCGGCCGAGCACGACCTTTTCGCCAACGCCAAGACGCGCCGCCAGTTCGGCGAAAGGCGCCGGACAGAGCGGAAAGTCGCGCTGGAACTCGTTGAGCAGGCGAAAGTCGAGGGTGTCGTCCATCAGAAACCAATGCGCGCGGCGCGCGAGGTGAAGAAAATGCCGGAAGGATTCTCGGCCGGGATTTCGCTCAGTTTGGCGAAGCTTGCCGTATCGTAGATCACGACCTTGTTGTCGTCACGTGCCGAGAGCCAGACCTGCTCGCCGCGCGGCGTGAATTCCATGTGCAGGATGCCCTTGCCTGGCTCCAGTTGCTGCCCCACCTTGCCCGACAGCGTATCGATCACGTCGACCTTGCCGTAATCCGGGAAGGCGAAATTGACCCAGACCTGCCGACCGTCCGGCCGCGCCATCACGAACACCGGCTGGCCGCGCACGGGAATGCGCCCGACTTCCTTCCAGGTCGCCACGTCGACCACCAGCACCTCGTGCCGTCCGATCGCTGGCAGATAGGCCTTGCCTTGCGCCACCGACCAGCCGCGCAGGTGCGGCATCTTGAAGACAGGCAGTTTTTCCTGGCCCCGGCCGTAGTTTTCGAGAATCTTGCGTGCGCCCTTTTCAGGCTGCCACAGATCGAGCAAAGCGACACCATCCTCGCCGAACAGGCCGGCCAGGAAATGGCGTCCATCCGGCGTCACCAGACCATCGTAGGGCTGGCTGCCGGCCGGGAAGCGCTGCGTTTTCGGCTGGCGCGGATTGCTGAAATCGCTGACCCAGATTTCGCCGCCTTCGAACAAGGCATAGGCGAACTTGTTGCCGGGACTGTCGGCCAGGCCGACGACCTTGGAGAACTTGCCCGGCGCGTACTCGGCCGGCACTTCCGAGAGCAGTTCGAGCGTTTCGGCATCGAAGGCCTTGATGCCACCCGGCGTGTAATTCTGGGCGATGACGATGCGGCCATCCTGCGAGATCGAGCCGCCGATGGCATTGCCCGACTGGACGATGCGCTTGACCAGCTTAGCCTCGAGCAGATCGATCTTGGACAAGCCGCCGTCGCGCCCGAAGATGTAGGCGTAGCGCCCATCGCGCGAATAGACGGCAGACGCATGCGACAGGTCGCCCAGACCGTCGATGCGGGCATAGGGCTGGCGGGTCGTCGTATTGACCAGCGCCACGCGGCCGCTGGCCCGCTCGATGATCAGGCCGAGATCGCCGGTGCCGCGCAGCACAGGAGGCGCGGTAGTAGCGCAACCGACCAACCAGGCGGCAACAACGCAGGACAGCAACAGGCGCAAAACTCTCATTGCGGAAACTCGCTCATCAACTTATCGACAATCCAGGCGGCTTCCGCCTCGGACAGGAATTGCTTCCACGGCGGCATCGGCGTACCGGGCCGGCCGTAATAAATGGTTGCGGCCAATCCTTCGGCCGGCTTGTCCTTCAGGTTGGCCGGCAACAAGGCTGGACCCAGCCCACCCTGCAGCGTCATGCCATGACAGGAACCGCAATCCTGGCGCACCATGCGCACCAATTCCCGCTGGCGGGCGACATTCGGCTCCGCCAAAGCCGCTGCTGCGGTGCACAGGCCAAAAAGGGCAAAAACCAGCCTACTCGACAACGACGATCCCCTTCATTTCCGGATGCGGCCCACAGCTATAAGGATAACGCCCGGGCACGGCAAAGCTGCGTTCCCAGCTTTCGTCCGGGAACATGCGCTCCGACTCGCGGCCGCTCTCTTCCGGGAAAACGACCGAATGGCTGGTCCGCTTTTCGCGATTGATCCAGCGCACGGTATCGCCGGCCTTGATGCGAATCTCCGCCGGCTCGAAACGATAACTGGCAATAGCCACCTCCACCGTCTGTCCGGCGAAGGCAGAAAAAGAAACGAGCGCCGCCAAAGCGAACGCTCGTCTCAGACAAGACCATCCGGTGTGCGGGAACATTCCGGATAGCCTTCGGGTTTACTGCTTGGCGGCCTTCACGTCGCCGTCGGCACCCAGACCGATGGTCTGACCGAAAGAGACATGGTGGAAACGGCCTGCCGCGTTGTCGGCGTGGATGGCGATGCCGAAGGGTACGATCTTGCCCGGAGCGAGCACGGCATTGCCGGCCAGCTTGCGGGTGAAGGTCACGGTATAGGTATCGCCAGCCTTGGCGCCTTCCGCCGTCGCACCGGCCTTGCCGCCTTCCATGCTGCGCTTGTCGGCGACGAAGCCATCGGCCGACTTGCCGCTGCTCTTCCACTGCATCAGGTCCATCACGCCGGCCGAGAGGTACTTGGTCTTGTCCTTGCCATTCGGCATGCCCTTGGCGTCCTGGTGACAGGCAGCCCAGCAACCGGCCTGATCACCCAACGGCACCTTGTCGTTCGGGAACATGATCGTGGCCTTCACCTCGTTGTCCTTGTCGGAATGGTCGAAACCACCGCTCGGCGCCTTGAAGGTCAGACGGACATAAAGGTTGTTGGCATCGTAGGCTGCCTGCACGGTGACCGGATAGCTCATGGTCTTGGGCGCGCCCTTCGGCTCCATTTCCTTGCTGGCCAGGCGCTTCAGGTCCAGGCTCAGCTTGCCGTCTTCGATATGGCATCCGGCACAGGACTCGCCCTTCTTCAGGCCACTGGCACCGCTGTGCTCGCCCTTGCCCTGCAGCCATTCAATCGGCGCCGCACCGGGGTGGAAGACGTTGATATTGGCCTTTGGCACCTTGGCCCAGTCAGGCGCGGCGAATACCGCCTGGCTGCCCATGGCCAAAAATGCACCAACCACTGCTGCAGACACAAAACTCTTTTTCATCGTGGCAATCTCCACAAAACAGTCGTTCGATCCGATAGCGCCGATGAGGCTGGCAACTATCGCTGCACCATATGCTACGGGGGCTTGCGCCCCCGTAGCATTGTGTCAAATCAAAGAATCAGCAAGCGAAATCAATAGATGTCGTGCTGGGTATTGAAGACGTTGAACTTGCCGGTCGGCGTGATCATCTTCGGATCGGTGATCACCTTCTTGACCTTCAGCGTCGCGTCGTCATAAACCACGATGGCGGACTGGTCAGTCTTGCCACCCCACAGCGAAATCCAGACTTCCTTGCCGTCAGCCGAATATTCCGGATGGACGGCGCGCTTGACGGCCTTGGTCACCGGCAGGCCGGAATCCTTGGCGACGTTCAGCACAGCCTTCGGCTTCGAGAAGTCGCTATTCACGTCATACACGGCGACGGAGTTGGCGATTTCGGTATCCGGGTTCATCGGCGCATCCGCCCACAGGTTCTTGGACTTCGGATGGGTCTTGACGAACAGGTTACCCGCCCCGATGTGCTTGATCTCCTGAACGACCTTCCAGTTGTATTCCTTGAACTTGGCGTTCTTCTTGTCGTCCGACGGCGTCGAGATCAGGGTGATCACGTCAGCGCCGAGGTGGCCAGTCGTCCATACCGGACCGAACTTGCTATGGACGAAGTTGGCGCCACGGCCCGGGTGCGGGATCTTGGCGGTGTTGACCAGGGCAGCCAGCTTGCCGGTCTTGGTGTCAACTGCGGCGATCTTGTTCGATGCGTTAGCGGCAACCAGGAAGTAACGCTTGGAAGCATCCCAACCACCGTCATGCAGGAACTTGGCGGAGGCGATGGTGGTGGTCTTCAGGTTCTCGATATCCGAGTAGTCAACCAGCAGGATCTGGCCGGTTTCCTTGATGTTGATCACCCACTCCGGCTTCTTGAAGGAAGCCACGATGGAAGCAACTCGCGGTTCCGGATGGTATTCGCCATCGACCGTCATGCCACGGGTGGAAACGACCTTCAGCGGCTTCAGCGTATCGCCTTCGGTGATCACATACTGTGGCGGCCAGTAGGATCCGGCCACGGCGTACTTGTCTTCGTAACCCTTGAACTTGGAGGTATCGACCGAGCGCGCATCGAAACCGACCTTGACTTCGGCCACAACTGCCGGCTTTTCCATCCACAAGTCGATCAGCGACAGACGACCATCGCGGCCGATCACGTAAACATAGCGACCGGAAGCGGACAGACGAGAAATATGCACGGCGTAGCCGGTCTTGACGATGGAGCGGATTTCCTTGGTATCGCCGTCGATCAGGGCAACTTCACCGGTGTCGCGCAGAGTCACGGACATCATGTTCTTCAGGTTGAAGTTGTTCATCTGCTTGGTCGGACGCTTATCCACCGGCACGATGAGCTTCCAGGAGTCCATCGTCTCCTTCAGGCTGTACTCAGGCGGCACATCCGGCGTGTTCTGGATGTACTTGGCCATCAGGCTGATTTCTTCCTTGGTCAGGATGTCATCGAAGTTGACCATGCCACCATCGGTACCGTAGCCGATGATCTTTTCCAGACGCTGCTGACCCAGCTTCAGCATGCCGCCCTCGGTCACGTTGCCGTCCTTGTCCTTCTTGGTCCAGTGCGGCTCGAGGTTCTTGCCGGTGGCGCCCTTGCGCAGTACACCGTGACAACCGGCACAACGTTCGAAGTAGATCTTCTTGGCGGTTTCCTTTTCCGCCGCAGTCATTTCGGGCCCTTTGGCGACTTCCTGTGCAAAAGCCGTACCCATGGCGGCGGCCATGGCGGTCAAGGCAAGCATCCCCACTACGCTTTTCTTCATCTTTCCTCTCCTAGAACGAAATAAGTCGCGTCCTGAACCCCTCAACGCGATGCCCGCTAGGTTGAACCTCTCCCCTTTCACCATCCTTGATGCCCATCAATCTTTTAATCAGTAGAAAACCATAATATTCATATGGTTATATACAAAACGAACTAGCCGACTAGTACCAAATGACTAATTTGATGCCTGAGCAAGCGATAACTATTGGCAGGCGGCAACTCCAGCATTAGGATGGCCGCCAAAAGACAGAGAGAAAGCATGAATAGCAAACAAGCACTACAGCCGGGCAAAGTCTGGCTGGTGGGCGCCGGCCCCGGCGACCCCGAACTCCTCACCGTCAAGGCGGCCCGATTGATCAGCCACGCCGACGCCATCGTCTATGACCATCTGGTCGGCGACGGCATCATGGATCTGGCGCGCCCCAATTGCCGCCGCATCTACGCCGGCAAGGAATCGTCCAAGCACACCATGCCGCAGGGCTCGATCAACCTGCTGCTGGTCGAGCTGGCCAACGAAGGTTTGTCGGTCGTCCGCCTGAAAGGTGGCGATCCCTTCATCTTCGGGCGTGGTGGCGAAGAGCTTGAAACCCTGGTCGCCTCCGGCATCCCGTTCGAAGTCGTTCCCGGCGTCACTGCCGCGGCCGGCTGCGCCGCCTACTCGGGCTTTCCGCTGACCCACCGCGATCACTCCCAAGCGGTCACCTTCGTCACCGGCCACTTGAAGGACGGCACGGTCAATCTTGACTGGATGGCATTGGCCCGCCCGAAGCAGACCGTCGTTTTTTACATGGGCATCGGCGGCGTCCAGGAAATCTGCCGCCAGATGATCAACCACGGCCTGCCCTCGCTGACGCCGGCCGCCGTCGTGCGCAATGGCACGCAACCCGACCAGCAGACCGTTCTCGGCACCTTGGGCAACCTGCCGCAACGCGTGGCCGATAGCGGAATCAAGCCACCGGCCTTGATCATTGTCGGCAGCGTCGTCAAACTGCACGAACAACTTAGCTGGTTCGAGAAAGCATGAAAACACTGATCCTGTTCTTCGCCCTGCTCGCCTCCGCGTACGCCCATGCCTATACCGGCAGCGAACTGAAGGAAGACTGCCAGGCCGCCGAGGAATATTTCGCCGAGAAGAAATCCGGCGACCCGTATCAATCGATCAAGAGCGCCCGCTGCATCTCGTATGTCGCCGGCTTTGCCGATGGTTATTCGGTCAGCGACTACCTGGCCGGCAAGGTCGGTGTCGGCCTCAACGCCTTCTGCCTGCCGAAAGACCCGGACCTGACCCGCCGCCTGGTTCGCGCCGTGGCCATCCACGTCGAGCGCGTGCCGCCGAACAGCACCGCGAGCACGGCCACCCTGGTAGCCGGCGCGCTGGGAAAAGCCTTCCCTTGCGGCAACTAGCTTGTCTGTTTGGCGGGATTCGAGCATAATCCCGCCTCTACCTGCCCCGGTGGCGGAATCGGTAGACGCAGCGGATTCAAAATCCGCCGCCGAAAGGCGTGCCAGTTCGAGTCTGGCCCGGGGCACCAAAATTCAAGCGGCTCTCCTAACCGGAGAGCCGTTTTTGCATTGGTGTTGCGCAACATGACGTCGCTGACCGTCGACGACTTCGACTTCCCTCTCCCCCCCGAACTGATCGCCCAGCATCCGGCTCCGGAACGCACGGGTAGCCGCCTCCTGCACGTTGCCGGAGCGACCCTGACCGATCGCCGCTTCGCTGACCTGCCTGGCTTGCTCAAGGCCGGCGACCTGCTCGTCTTCAACGATACGCGCGTCATCAAGGCGCGCTTTTTTGGGGTCAAGGCCACGGGCGGCCAGGTCGAGGTCATGCTGGAGCGCATCGTCGATGCGACGCATGCCGTGGCACAGATTCGCGCCAGCAAGTCCCCAAAACCGGGTACGTTGCTGAAGTTGGCCGATGCCTTCGAGGTGATGGTCACCGGCCGCGCCGGAGCGAGCGGTGAATTTTTCGCTTTGGAGCTCGTGCACCGCAGCAGTGACAATCTGTGGGATCTGGCCGAGCAATACGGCAAGCTGCCGCTGCCGCCCTACATCGAGCACCCGGCCGAAGGTGCCGACGAAACGCGCTACCAGACGGTTTATGCCCGCGAACCCGGCGCGGTCGCTGCACCGACCGCCGGCCTGCACTTCGACGAAGGCATGCTCGACACCATGCGCGCGCACGGGATCAACACGGCCTTCCTGACCCTGCACGTCGGTGCCGGCACCTACCAGCCGGTGCGCGTGGACAAGATCGCCGACCACAAGATGCACAGCGAGCGCTTCGAGATTCCCGTCGCCACCGCCGAGGCCGTGGCCGCCACCCGTGCGGCCGGCGGACGGGTCATCGCCGTCGGCACGACCAGCCTGCGCGCCCTCGAATCGGCCGGCAATCCAGACGGCACGGTACGCGTCGGCTGTGCCGAGACCGACATCTTCATCACCCCCGGCTACCGTTTCCAGGTGGTCGACCGGCTGATCACCAACTTCCACCTGCCCAAGTCGACCCTGATGATGCTGGTCTCGGCCTTCGCCGGCTACGACGCCATTCGCGCCGCCTACGCCCATGCCGTGGCCGAGCGCTACCGCTTCTTCAGCTACGGCGACGCGATGCTCCTCGAACGCGCCGGCGAGGCCGGCTAACGATAGCTGGCAAAGACCGCGGCCTTGCCGTCGCGACGTACCAGCAGCACCTCGTAGGGATCGCGCCGGCCGCCATAGGCCGGCCCATCCATGCCCGGCGACCCGACCGGCATGCCCGGTACGGCGAGACCGATGGCTTGCGGTTTCTCGGCCAGCAGGCGGCGGATGTCGGCCGCCAGGACATGGCCTTCGAGCAGGTAATCCCCGACGCGAGCGGTGTGGCAGGAGGCATAGCGCTCGGGCATTCCCAGCTTGCGCCGGGCGCCGTCGAGGTCGCCGACCTCATGGGCCTGCACGGCGAAGCCCTCGCTTTCGAGATGGGCGATCCAGTCCTTGCAACAGCCGCAGTACGGGCTCTTCCAGACATCGACGCGCGGTTTGGCCGGGGCCGCCCAGGCGGGAACGGCGGCAATGGCAAACAGGGAGAGCAACAGGCGACGGCGTGCCGGCAGCGGTGACTTCATCATCTTTCCTTTCACGAAAACAGCATCAAGGCGCCACGGCGCGAGCCTGCAACGGCTTGCGGCCCGGCCACTCGACGAGGATCAGCAGCTTGGCGCCGCCGGGCAGGCTACCCGCCCCTTCCAGGCGGTTCGGCGCGACCGGCGTCAGCACCACCTCGCTCTTGGCGCTGCCAGCCAGCACGGTCAGCTTGCCCTTGGCGCCGGCCGTGTCGACCGGTGCTCCGTGGCTGGTGGCATGCACGACGATCTTGTTACCCTGGCCGACGATCTCGAACTGCGCTTCGCCCGCCTCGGCGACGACACCGCCGAACTGCGGCTTGCCGTGCTCGGCATGGGCATAAGCAGGCATCGATGCGACATTGAGCGCCATCAGGGTGGCTGCAACGGTCAACCGGAATTTTTGGCTCATTTTGAAAATCTCCTTGCGGTTAAAACGCTTCATGGGAAGCCTGCTGGATCAGGCGTTCGGACGGCTTGCGGCCGAACAACCAGAACAGGGCGGGGGTTACGAAGGTATCGAGCAGGGTCGAACTGACCAGCCCGGAAAAAATCACCACGGCCACCGGATGCAGGATCTCGGTGCCCGGCTGTTCGGCCTCGAAGAGCAGTGGCGCCAGCGCGAAGGCCGCGACCAGCGCGGTCATCAGCACCGGCGTCAGGCGCTCCAGCGAGCCGCGCAGGATCATCGGTACGCCGAAAGCTTCGCCCTCGAAGCGCATCAGGTTCAGGTAGTGGCTGATCTTGAGGATGCCGTTGCGCGTGGCGATGCCGGCCAGCGTGATGAAGCCGATCAGTGCTGCGACCGACAGCGGCTGGCCGGACAGCCACAGGCCGATGACGCTGCCGACCAGCGCCAGCGGCACGTTGGCCATGATCAGTGCGGCCAGCAGCGCAGAACGGTAGCGGCTGTAAAGCACCATGAAGATCAGCGCCGTCGAGCCCAGCGCGAGCACCGCGATCTGCCGGGCCGCCTCCTCCTGCGCCTGGAACTGACCACCCAGGGTGATGAAGTAGCCCTCGGGCAACGGGAACTCGGCCACTGCCGCACGCAGGTCGGCCACCACCTCGGACAAGGCCCTGCCCTGGGCATTGGCCGAGATGACGATGCGACGGCGGCCATCGTCGCGGGTGATCTGGTTCGGCCCGTCGGCATCCTCGATGCTCGCCAATTTGGCGAGTGGCACGCGCCCGGCCGGCGTCTCGACCAGCAGGCTGGCCAGTCCCTCGAGCGAGCGGGCCTGCTCCGGCAGGCGGACGACCAGGTCGAAGCGGCGGTTGCCCTCGACGATCTGCGTCACCTTCTCGCCATCGACCAGGGTCTGCAGCGTGCGCGTCAGTTGGGCCGTCGACAGCCCGTAGCGCGCCGCCGCATCGAAATCGACGCGCACCTTGATCTGCGGCGCCAGCACCTGCTTCTCGATCTCGAGATCGGCGAGACCGGGAATCCGTGCCAGCCGTTCGCGCAGCAGGCCGGCCTGGGCGCGCAACGTGTCGAGGTCCTCGCCGAAGATCTTGATGGCGATCTGCGCCCGCACGCCGGACAGCATGTGGTCGATGCGGTGGGCGATCGGCTGGCCGAGACTGAGGCTGGCCGGCAGGTCCCTCAAGCGCTGGCGGATGTCGGCATAGATGACCTCCTTGGCCCGCCCTTCCGGCTTGAGCTTGATCTCGAACTCGGTGACATGCACGCCTTCGGCATGCTCGTCGAGTTCGGCCCGGCCGGTACGCCGGCCCATGTGCTCGATCTCGGGCAGGCCGCGCAGCGCCTGTTCCGCCGCCGTCGCGACGCGGATCGACTCGGATAGCGTGGCACCCGGGTTGAGGCGCAGACCCAGGGTGATCGAGCCTTCGTTGAACGGCGGCAGGAAGGTGGTCGGGAAGAAAGGTACGGCCAGCGTCGCCAGCACAACGGCCATGCCGGCCGCCGCGACGGGCAGGCGGGGCGCCGCCAGCACGCGTTCCAGGGCCAGCCGGTAATGCGCCTTGAGCCAGAGGACGAGGCGTGTTTCGCCGTGGTCCTGACGTACCAGCGCCGGTAGCAGGTAGCTCGACAGCACCGGCGTCACCAACACCGATACCGCCAGCGAGGCGAGGATGGCGACGATGTAGGCAATGCCAAGCGGCACGAACAACCGCCCCTCGATGCCGGGCAGGGCGAAGAGCGGCACGAAGACCAGCGCAATGATCAGCGTCGCATAGACGATGGCGGTACGCACCTCGAGCGAGGCGGCGATCACTGTCTCGCGCACCGAGTAGGGCTGGCCGCTGGCCGCCTTTTCCCGCAGGCGACGCAGGATGTTCTCGACATCGACGACCGCGTCGTCCACCAGTTCGCCGATGGCGATGGCCAGCCCCCCCAGCGTCATCGTGTTGATCGACAGCCCGAACCACTTGAAGACCAGGATCGCCGTCAGGATGGAGAGCGGGATCGCCGTCAGCGAGATCAGCATGGTGCGCAGGTTGCCGAGGAAGAAGAACAGCACACCGGCGACAAAGCAGGCGGCCATCAGCAGCTTGAGCTGCAAGTTGCCGAGCGAGGCCTCGATGAAATCGGCCTGGCGGAAGATCACCTGCGGCGCGCTCAGGCCGGCCGGCACGCTGCCCTTCAGGTCGGCGAGCGCCGCCTCGATGCGTCGGGTGAGGTCGACCGTATCGGCCGTCGGTTGCTTCTGGATGCTGAGGATCACCGCCGGGCCGCCCTCGCGGCCGTCGTCGAAGCCGCCGTCACCGCGCTTGATCGCGGCGGCGAAACCGACATCGGCAACCTGGCGCAAAAGGATCGGCTGCCCATTGCGAGCGGTGATCGCCAGGTTCTTCAGGTCGTCCAGCCGAGCGCTGCGCCCAAGGTGGCGGATCAGGTATTCGCGCCCGTTGAGTTCGAGGAAGCCGCCCGAGGTGTTGGCGGCAAAGCCGCGCACCGACGCGTCGATCTGGTCGAGACCGATGCCCAGTTCCATCATGCGCCGCGTGTCCGGCTGCACCTGGAATTGTCTGACCTCGCCGCCGATCGGGATGACCTGCGAGACGCCGGCAATCGCCATCAGGCGCGGCCGCAGTACCCAGTCGGCGTATTCGCGCGCCGCCTTGGGGTCGGCGCCCGCTCCGTGGATGGGAATGGCGACCAGCATGATCTCGCCCATGATCGACGACACCGGCCCCATGCGCGGGATGCTGCCCGGCGGCAATGCGGACTCCATCGCCGCCAGCCGCTCGGTCACCATCTGCCGGGCGCGATAGACATCGACGCTCCAGTCGAAGGTGAGGTAAACGAAGGACAGGCCGGCGCTGGAAATCGAGCGCACGGTGGCGATGCCCGGCAAGCCGCTCATCGCCGTCTCGAGCGGGAAGCTGATCAACTGCTCGACCTCCTCGGGCGCCATGCCGCCGGCCTCGGTCATCACCGTCACCGTCGGCTTGTTGAGATCGGGAAATACGTCCACCGGCAGACGCGTCGCCTGCACCGCCCCCCAGATCATCAGCGCCACCGCCGCGACCAACACGAAGAGCCGGCTGCCCAGGCTTTTTTCGACAAGCCACTGAAACATCGTTGGCTCCTAACGAATCTGTGCAATCAGGCTGGCGCCCTGGACGACCACGCGGTCGCCCGGTTCCAGCCCGCCGGTGACCAGCACCCGCACGCCGTCCAGCGGCTCGCTGCGGATCGCGCGGGCGGCAAAGCGCTCGGGCGCCGTCTTCACCCAGACGATGACCTGGTTGGCGGTATTGCGCGCCAATGCTGTCGCCGGTAGCGGCAGGCCGGCCACCGTCGTCTTCAACTGCACCTGGACCTTGACCGGTTGCCCGAGCGGCAGGGCCAGCCCGGCGCCAGCCGCGTGATTCTCGAAGATCAGCGGCAAGGCCTGTTCGCGCAGACGGCGCGGCGCGCCGACGAAGGCCAGCGGCACCGAACGGCCACTCACCGCCACCGTCGCCGCTGCCACGTCGCCGAGCGGCACGCTGTCGAAGGCGGTCGCCTCGATGTGCAGACTGTCCGGATCGATGACCTCGAAAATCAGCTCCTTCGGCTCGACCACCTGGCCGACCACCGCGTTGCTCGCCGCCAGCACGCCGCCTACCGGCGCCACCAGCGCCTCGCGCCCGGACAGGCCACCGCCGACCGCCGCCATGCGCCCCTTCAGGCTGGCCACTTCGCTCTCGGCAGCGTCGATGTCCTTTTTCGGCACCGTGTCCGCCAGCTCCTGCAGGCGGGCCAGGCGCCGCTCGGCCAGGCCCAGGCCGGCCTTCAGCTCGGCGAGCAGCGCCGCCTGGTTGGAACGCTCTATGGCGCCGGAGGCCGGCACCACCCAGGCCAGGATGTCGCCCTTCTTCACCCGACTGCCCGCCGCCGGCAAACCATGCGGCCCGGCCGGCTCAATGCGCCCGGGAATCATCGCCTGCACGCGGCCACCCAGGTGCGGGTCCATGATCACCCGGCCGGGCAGCTCCAAGGTTTTTGGCAGCGTCTCCGCCTGCACTTTCAGCGTCAGCACGCCCATGCCACGCTGCGCCGATTTGGGGACAAAGAGCGTGCCATCCGGCAGGCGCTGCGGCGCGTTGCCATTCACCACGGCCGCCTTCGCCTCGTCGCCGTGGTCGTGACCTTCATGCGCCGGCAGCGCTTGGGCCGCGAGCATCCCACTCAACAGGATCCAGATCGCTTTCATGCCTGCGCTCCTTTGCGACGACGCCACCAGAATCCCGCCGCGACGGCGGCCAGCAGCGCCAGGGCAAAGCCCCAGCGCCGATCCATCGCTGCTGCCCCGGGGCCCTCGGCGGTAGCCATGACCCGCAGGTCAGCGCTCAGCAAATCGCTGTCTTCGCCGGCGATCACGGTCATCGCCAGCGGGTAGCTTCCGGGCTGGCCGAAGGCTTGCAACCAGGCGCGGTCGGCGACGAGGTAATCCCCCTGCGCCGGCCGGAAAACGGCCTTGACCGCCTTGCCGCCATGCTCCAGTTCAAGCTCGGCAGCGAGCACCGGTGCATTGCTATCCGGACGATCGACATGAAGAACCAGCCCGTCCTCACCCAGACGCGCCACGACCTCGAACAGCTCGCTCTCGGCCACGGCGACCGGTTGCGGCGCCGGCCCCTCGACCGCCCATGCTGGCCCTGCGGCAGCGAGCAGAAATCCGACGAGCATGGAAACAACCGCTGGTCCGACGGTCAACCGGAAAAAAAGCCCAAAATTGAAATTCTTCATCATCACTCCGGTAACAAACCCAGGCTTTGCCGCCATTGGGAAATCATCCGCGCCAGCGCAATACGTGCCCGCCCGAGCGCCCGCTCGGCCTCCTGCGCCTCCGCCTCGATGCGCAGGCGGGTCGGCAGATCGGTCTCGCCAAGACGGAAGGATTTGTCGTAGAAACGCCGGTTATCCCCGGCTACCCGTGCCCGCTGCTCGGCAGCCGCCAGTTGCGACCGTCCGGCCTGCACCTGCAGCGCCCAGGCCGCCGCCTCCCCATCCAGCCGCTCCCGTTCGCGCTCGTAGGCCAAACCGGCCTCGACGAACTCGGCATTGGCCAGGGCGATGCGGGCATCCTGGCGGGGGCCTGCGGAAAGCGGGATGCGCACGCCGACCGCCCAGGTCTGCGCCATCGCCTCGTCACCCGTTGCCCGTTCGCGCCGCGTGGCGATGGCCAGTTCGGGATTGGCCCGGCCCTGGGCGCGCGCCAGATCGACATTGCGCCGAGCCACCTCACCCCGGCCCGACAGTTCGCGCAGCACCGGATGCATCCCCAGCGCCCCCTGCGGTAGCGGCTCGGCTTCGACATTGCCGGCTGCTGCCGGCTGCCCGGTCAGCGTCTCGAGCCGCAGCCGGGCCATGGCCTCGGCCGCCTGCGCTTCGGCCTCGGCGAACTGCCCCTGGGCCAGCGCCCCTTCTGCCTGATTCAGATCGGCCCGCGACAAATCGCCAGCGGCGAAACGGCGCGCCACATCGTCACGCAAGCGGCGAGCGGCATCGAGTCGGGCCACCATCAGCTCGCATTCGTTGCGAGCCAGCCGCCAGGCCCACCAGGCGTCGCGCACGGCCTGCGCCACCTGCAGGCGAAGCGCAGCCGTCTGCCCGGCCAGCGCCTCCTGCTCGGCCGCCGCCAAGGCCTGGCTGCCGCGCCGCTCGCCGGGGAGCCAGAGCGGCAACACGAGACCATAATCCTGCTCGCTGGCCCCCTGGTTGCGATTGAAACGGTCACCCCGCCAGCCCAGTTCGACACTGGGTGGCTGCGCTGTCCAGGCATCGGCTGCGGCGATGCGCGATGCTGCAGCACGCTCGCGCTCGACCAGACCGGCCACCGCCGGCTGGCGCTGCCAGGCCTGGGTAAACGCATTGGCCAAGGGCGACGCCGCCGTCGTGCCCGACAAAGTGCCGAGCAGGCCAATGATGACTAGGGATGCGATGCCATGAATGCTTCGCATGAACGATCCTCCGGTTGCAATGAATGGACAACCGGCGGCATGCCGCTGCGGTCCTCAGGACCGCCTGAATATCAACAGGGAAGAAGGCAGCCGCCGAACTCAGGCGGCGGCTCTGGGCGGACGTTCGAGGCCGTCCGGCACGCGGGAGGAGAAGCGGCTGGCATCGCCGCTGGGCACCGGGCCATGCGGGTCGAGCAGAGGCACGCTGAGGCTGCCGCCGACACCGCCCAGCAGGTGGCCGAGGACGTGACCGGGGCAGCAATGGTGATCGGCGTGCTCCGCTTCGCTGCTCAACCCGACGTGGTCGTGGCAATCGCCATGCTCTTCCATAGCGGCCATATCAGGTGCCATCGCTTCTGCCGCCTGGGCATGGTTCACGACCATGCCGACCGACTCCCAGCCGAATTTCGGCGAGAAGACAGTCATCAGCATGACCACCACCAGGAATCGAAGCACGACGCGCATCGGCACGAAAAACAACGGTTTGGATGCCGCAAACTATACAATCTCGCTCCGTCCAAGCAAATAGCTGTTACAAAAAGCCTCAACAATGCATTTCGAACTTCTCACCACCGACGGTGCTGCCCGCCGCGGCACGCTGACGCTGAACCACGGCGTCGTCCAGACCCCTGTCTTCATGCCGGTAGGCACCTACGGCACGGTCAAGGCGATGACGCCACAGGCGCTGAACGACATCGGCGCGCAAATCTGCTTGGGCAACACCTTCCACCTCTGGCTGCGTCCTGGCCTGGACGTCATCACGGCGCACAAGGGCCTGCACGATTTCATGGGCTGGCAAAAGCCGATCCTGACCGACTCCGGCGGTTTCCAGGTCTTTTCACTCGGTGCGCTGCGCAAAATCACCGAGGAAGGCGTCAAGTTCAGTTCGCCGATCGACGGAGCCAAGCTCTTCCTGTCGCCGGAAATCTCGATGCAGATCCAGCATGTGCTGAATTCCGACATCGTGATGATCTTCGACGAATGCACGCCCTATCCGGCAACGCACGACCAGGCGGCCAAGTCGATGCGCCTGTCGATGCGCTGGGCGCAACGCTCACGCGCCGAGCACAACCGGCTGGAAAACAACAACGCCCTGTTCGGCATCGTCCAGGGCGGCATGTATGAAGACCTGCGCGACGAATCGCTGGCTGGCCTCGACGACATCGGCTTCGACGGCATGGCCATCGGCGGACTGTCGGTCGGCGAGCCGAAGGAGGACATGGAGCGCATCCTCGCCCACGTCGCTCCCCGCATGCCGACGCACAAGCCACGCTACCTGATGGGCGTCGGCACGCCGGAAGACCTCGTGCACGCCGTGCGCGCCGGCATCGACATGTTCGACTGCGTGATGCCGACCCGCAATGCGCGCAACGGCCACCTGTTCACCCGTTTCGGCGACATCAAGATCAAGAACGCCAAGCACAAGGCCGATACCGGCCCGCTCGATCCTTCCTGCTCCTGCTACACCTGCCAGAATTTCAGCCGCGCCTACCTGCACCACCTGTTCCGCGCCGGCGAAATCCTCGGCAGCATGCTCAACACCATCCACAACCTGCATTTCTATCAAACCATCATGGCCGAAATGCGGGCCGCCATCGAGGCCGGCACGCTGACGCAATGGGCGCAGAACTTCGCGCACGACCGTTCGGCCGAAGGCCGGTGATAGAATCCGACGTTTCGATCTATAGCACTCTGGAGTATTACGCATGATCAGTCTTGCCCACGCCCAAACCGCCGGCGCAGCCGACCCGACCGGTGGCCTGATGCAGTTCCTGCCGATGATCGTCATCTTCGCCGTCATGTGGCTGTTGATGATCCGTCCGCAGATGAAGAAGGCCAAGGAACACAAGGCGCTGCTCGAAGCGCTGGCCAAGGGCGACGAAGTCGTCACCCAAGGCGGCATCGTCGGCAAGGTCGTCAAGATCAACGACGCCTACGTCACCGTTGAAATTGCTGAAGGTACTGAAGTCGTCGTGCAAAAGCCGGCTATCGGCCTGGTTCTGCCCAAGGGCACGCTGAAGTCGCTGTAATCACCCAAAAGGCGGCCGTCCAGGCCGCCTTTTTCGCTTTCGAGCCACCATGAATCGTTACCCCCTCTGGAAGTACATCACCGTCGCCATCGCGCTGGTGCTGGGCTTCGTCTACACCCTGCCCAATTTCTTCGGCGAATCGCCGGCCGTGCAGGTTTCCAGCGCCAAGGCCACGCTCAAGGTCGACGAAAAGACCCTGGCCCGCGTCGAGGAAACCCTGAAGGCCGCCAGCATCGTCCATGATGGCATTCAGCTCGACCTGAACGGCGTCAAGACCCGCCTGAAGGATACCGATACCCAGTTGAAGGCCAAGGATATTCTGGAAAAAACCTTCAACCCGGATGCCAGCGACCCGCAATACGTCGTCGCCCTGAACCTGCTCTCCGCCTCGCCGCAATGGCTGACCAGCCTGCATGCCCTGCCGATGTACCTCGGCCTCGACCTGCGCGGTGGCGTGCACTTCCTGCTGCAAGTCGACATGAAGGGCGCGCTGACCAAGCGCCTCGATTCCACCTCGGCCGACCTGCGCACGCTGATGCGCGACAAGAACATCCGCCATGCCGGCATCTCGCGCGAAGGCGAGCGCCTGGTCATCAAGTTCCGCGATGCCGAAACCCGCGACAAAGCCCGTAACGCCCTTTCCGACAATCAGCCCGATCTCTCCTTGAACGAAACTGCCGATGGTGCCGACTTCAAGTTGATTGCGACGCTGAAGCCGGAAGCGCAAAAGAAGATCGGCGAATTCGCCCTGAAGCAGAACATCACCACCCTGCACAACCGGATCAACGAACTCGGCGTCGCAGAACCGGTGATCCAGCAACAAGGCGCCGACCGTATCGTTGTCCAGCTGCCGGGCGTGCAGGATACCGCCAAGGCCAAGGACATTCTGGGCCGCACGGCGACCCTGGAAATTCGCATGGTCGACGACTCGCCGGGCGCGCTGGAATCTGCCATGTCGGGTAACGTACCGATGGGCACCGAAGTCTATAACGAACGTGGTGGCCAACCCTTGCTGGTCAAGAAGCAGGTCGTGCTGACCGGCGACCGCCTGACCGACGCCCAGCCGGGCTTCGACAGCCAGACGCAGGAACCGGCCGTGCACCTGACCCTTGACTCTGCTGGCGCCCGCATTTTCAAGGACATCACCCGCGAAAATGTCGGTAAGCGCATGGCCATCCTGCTCATCGAGAAGGGCAAGGGCGAAGTTGTTACCGCCCCGGTCATCCGTACCGAAATCGGTGGCGGTCGCGTGCAGATTTCCGGCCGCATGACCACCATGGAAGCCAACGACACCGCGCTGCTGCTGCGTGCCGGCTCGCTGGCCGCGCCGATGGACATCATCGAGGAACGCACCATCGGCCCGTCGCTCGGTGCCGACAACATCAAGAAGGGCTTCCACTCCACGATGTGGGGCTTTGCCGCCATCGCTCTGTTCATGATCGTCTATTACCAGATGTTCGGTGTCGTCTCGGTGCTGGCGCTCGGTTCCAACCTGCTTCTTCTGGTCGCCATCCTGTCATTGCTCCAGGCCACACTGACTCTGCCTGGTATCGCGGCCATCGCGCTGACCCTGGGCATGGCCATCGACGCCAACGTGCTGATCAACGAGCGAGTGCGTGAAGAACTGCGCAATGGCGTCTCGCCGCAGGCCGCCATCTCGGAAGGTTACGAGCGCGCCTTCGGTACCATTCTCGACTCCAACATCACGACACTGATCGCCGGCCTCGCCCTGCTCATCTTCGGCTCCGGCCCAGTGCGCGGTTTCGCGGTGGTGCATTGTCTCGGCATCCTGACCTCCATCTTCTCGTCGGTCGTCGTCTCGCGCGCCCTGGTCAACCTGATCTACGGCCGCCGCAAGAAACTGACCTCGCTGGCCATCGGCCAGGTCTGGAAACCGGGCACTGCTGCGGTGCACGAGCAAAAATAAGGAAAAACGGCCATGGAATTTTTCCGTATCCACAAAGACATCCCCTTCATGCGCCATGCGCTGAAGTTCAACATCATTTCGCTCGTCACCTTCATCCTGGCGGTCTTCTTCCTGCTCACCAAGGGTCTACACCTGTCGGTGGAATTCACCGGCGGTACGCTGATCGAGACCCACTACGAGCAGGCCGCCGACCTCGAGAAGATCCGCGGTGCATTGGGCAAATCCGGTTTCTCGGACTACTCGGTGCAGAATTTCGGCTCCTCGCAGGACGTGATGATCCGTCTGCCGCTCAAGGGTGACCAGAACACCAACCAGCTCGGCGAAACGGTGATGAAGGCTCTCGAAGCCGAAGCCCCCGGGGCCAGCCTGCGCCGTGTCGAGTTCGTCGGTCCGCAGGTCGGCAAGGAACTGGCCGAAAACGGCGCCATGGCCCTGCTGCTGGTCATCGTCGGTATCGTGATCTACCTCGCCTTCCGCTTCGAATGGCGCTTTTCGGTCTCGGCCATCATCGCCAACCTGCACGACGTGATCATCATCCTCGGCTTCTTCGCCGCCTTCCAGTGGGAGTTCTCGCTGTCTGTGCTGGCCGCGGTGCTCGCCGTGCTCGGCTACTCGGTGAACGAATCGGTCGTCGTTTTCGACCGCGTCCGTGAAACCTTCAAGAAGGTGCGCGGCCTGAGTACGCCGCAGGTGCTCGACCACGCCATCACCAGCACGATCAGCCGGACCATCATCACCCACGGCAGTACTCAGTTGATGGTGCTCTCGATGTTGATCTTCGGTGGCGAAACGCTCTACTACTTCGCCCTGGCGCTCACCATCGGCATCTGCTTCGGCATCTACTCCTCGGTACTGGTCGCCAGCCCGCTGGTCATGTGGCTGGGCGTATCGCGCGAACAGTTCATCCCGAAGGTTAAGAAGCAGGACGAAGGCGTCACCGAAGACGGCGCGTGCGTCTGAGCGGACAATTCCCGCACAAAGAAAAAGCCGCCTGTTGGCGGCTTTTTTGTTGCCCGGTTTAGGACTTAATGTGCGGCCGGCTTCAACGCTGCTTGCGCTTTTTCCTGGCCCACGTCCAGACGGCCTCCGCCACATAGGGAAGCACCGCGCTTCCTCCGATCAGCACCAGCAGATCGCCGGTCAACATGATTGCACCTCGTGCAGAAAAACCCATACGCTAAGACAAACGCATGGCCTCTCCGTTCCGTTGACCTCACTCACCAATTCGGTGTGCTAACCGCAGGTGGCGGCGGCGGTGGGGGCATCCAGGCACCGCTGGCAGCGTAAATCGCCAGGCCGGCCAGCAACACCGCGACGACTACGGCAACGATGCCGCCGCCTTTGGCGGAAACTCCATCGCCATCCTCCTTCCAGCCGGTCAGCATCGGCTTGACCAGATTCTGCTTGCGGAAACGTACGTAGAAAACGATGGCGGCCACATGCAGCACGATCAGGCCGATCAGCAGATCGCCGACCTTATGGTGCAGTCCGGTCAGCCGGTTGCTCAGCGCCTCGCCCACCAGATCGAACAAGGGGCCACGGAAAGCGATGTCGTCATTGGCTACCAAGCCGGTGAGCAACTGGCAGGCCAGCAAGGCCAACAGACCCAGCACTGACAGCGCGCCCAGGGGATTGTGCCCCTCGCCGCGCCATTCACCTTTCAGGTAGGCACGGATGCGGGCCGGCGTCGGCATAAACTGCAGGAAGCGCGCGTAGGTCGAGCCTACGAAACCCCAGACCAGACGAAAGACAACGAGGCCAACGATCCCCAAGCCGATCTTGCCGTGCACCTCGATCAGATTGCCGCCCAATTGGCCGCTAATGATGGCCGCTACAACAGCAAGCACCAGGGTCCAGTGAAAAATTCGGGTCGGCAGATCCCAAACCCGGATGCGGATATCGCTCATCGTCATTTCCTTCAATGATCAAACAAAACAGGCGCCCGCAGGCGCCTGTTCCATGGTCTTCACTCCAAACCGGTTAGCGCTTGGCCTTGAAATCGTCGTGGCAGCCCTTGCAGGTGCCGCCGACCTTGCCCAGTTGAGCACCGACAGCGGCCGCATCGCCGGTCTGCGCAACCTTGGCCAGTTCATTGGCCTCCTTGTTGAAAGCCATGGCAGCCTTGCCCAGCTTCTCCTGCTCGGTCCAGATATTGGCCTTGGCACGGGACTCTTCCCAGCCCTTACCCTTATCGGTCCCCGGCAGGTAAAGCGAACCCATGCCGGAATTGGCCACGGCCTGGATGGCATTGGCCGCCTTGATGACCTCGTCCTTGTTGTACTGGCCGCCCTCGACGTTCATCTTGATACGCCCCATATTCCAGGCCATGAAGGCATAGCCGGACTGGCGATACTTGATGGCATCCTCCGGCTTGACCTGAGCGAACGCACCGCCGGCCATGACGAGGGACAATGCAGCAACTAGAAACTTGGTTTTCATGGTTTTCTTCTCCGTTGTTAGCTGAATGAACGAGGCGACGACCACATCAGTCCCCGCTACTGAAGCAGGCCGATTATACCGACTGCGTATTTCAGTCAAAGCGACCGCTGCCCCCTGTTTTGTAACAGCCTGCAACAGCGCTCTCAAACTGCGAAGACGTGCTTGACGCGCAAGGCCGGGGCACCGGCTTCGATTTGCAGCAGACGGGCGATGTTCGGGTGCTTGCCCGGGTTGGCACGCTCGTCTTCGGTATGCTCGGCGAAGATTTCCATGCCCTTTTTGGCAGCCTCGGCATTGATCGAACCATAGGTCTGGGCCAAATGGTTATAGACAGCCAGAGAACCCTGGCTACCCGCCTTGTTCTCGATGGTGGCAACGACATTGCCATCGGCATCGAGCAGATTCAGTGCAGCGAGGTGGGAAATGCCGGGGAGTTTCTTCAGGTTTTCTGCAAAAGACATTCTTGTTCTATTTCCAGTCGGTTTTAGCCTTGACCAGGCCGATGATCAGCCCGGTAGTAAAGGTGGCGATGGGCACCGTCAGCACAATGGCCTTGATGCCACGTTCCAGATCGTAATAGCCGAGCAGCACTGTGACCAGGAGAAGGCCGAGCGCGAGGCCGATGGCCCCGCCCTTCAAGCCGCCGTTGATCACCTGCAACTGCGAGACCTTGCGGTCGGTCACGCAGTGCGGACAGTAGATCGCATCATCCGGCGCCTCGCGCCCGCACTTGTCGCAGATCATCAGATGCGCTTCGCCAGTTCGGCCGCCTTGCCGGTGTAATCCCACGGCGTCAGCTTGAGCAGTTCGGCCTTGGCGGCTTCCGGAATTTCCAGCGTGGCGACGAAAGCCTGCATGCCTTCGCGCGAAACGCGGGTGCCGCGGGTCAGCTCCTTGAGCTTTTCGTAGGCGTTCGGCACAGCGTAGCGGCGCATGACTGTCTGGATCGGCTCGGCCAACAGTTCCCAGTTGGCGTCGAGATCGGCCTTCATCAGGTCGGCGTTGATTTCCAGCTTGCCCAGGCCCTTCAACAGCGAGTCGTAGCCGAGCAGCGTGTAACCGAGGCCGACGCCCATGTTGCGGAGCACGGTGGAATCGGTCAGGTCGCGCTGCCAGCGCGAGATCGGCAGCTTTTCAGCGAGATGCTTGAGGACGGTGTTGGCCAGGCCGAGGTTGCCTTCCGAGTTCTCGAAATCGATCGGGTTGACCTTGTGCGGCATGGTCGAGGAGCCGATTTCGCCGGCTTTGACCTTCTGCTTGAAGAAGCCGAGAGAGATGTAGCCCCAGACATCACGGTCGAGGTCGACCAGAATGCTGTTGGCGCGCGCGAAGGCGTCGAACAACTCGGCCAGCGCATCGTGCGGCTCGATCTGGATGGTGTAGGGGTTGAAGACGAGGCCGAGCGATTCGACGAAGCGCTTGGCGAAGCCTTCCCAGTCGTAGCCGGGGTAGGCCGCGAGGTGGGCGTTGTAGTTGCCGACCGCGCCGTTGATCTTGCCGAGCAGCTCGACGGCGGCGATGCGGGCGCGGGCGCGCTGCAGGCGATAGGCGACGTTGGCCATTTCCTTGCCCATGGTCGACGGGGTGGCCGGTTGGCCGTGCGTGCGGCTCATCATCGGCACGTCGGCGTAGGCGTGGGCCATTTCGGTCAGCTTGGCGATGACCTTGTCCAGCGTCGGCAGCATGGCCTGTTCGCGGGCGCCCTTGCACATCAGCGCATGCGACAGGTTGTTGATGTCTTCGGAGGTGCAGGCGAAGTGGATGAACTCGCTGACCTTGACCACTTCGGCATTGGCCTTGGTCTTGTCCTTGATCCAGTATTCCAGCGCCTTGACGTCATGGTTGGTGGTAGCTTCGATAGCCTTCACCTCGGCGGCTTGTTCGGGGCCGAAACCGGCAACCAGCGCATCGAGCTCTGCTACGGTGGACGGCGAAAAAGCGGCAATTTCCGTGAAATGCGGTTCGGCGGCCAGCGCCTTCAGCCACTCAATCTCGACCTTCAGACGGGCACGGATCAGGCCAAATTCGGAAAAATGCTCGCGCAACGCATCGACTTTGCCGGCATAGCGGCCATCCAGCGGCGACAGGGCGGTCAGCGGGTTGAATTCCATAAAGTCTTCCTCATGAATAATTTTGTAATTTTACCTGCCCCGTCCAGCCCCGACCATACGTTATAATCGTTTCTCCCCAATCCGAGAGTAAGTAATGAAGCTGATCGGCTCCTACACCAGTCCGTTCGCCCGTAAGGTACGCGTCGTACTGGCCGAAAAGAAGATCGAATACGACTTCGTGATCGACTCCCCCTGGCTGGAAGACAGCAAGGTGCCGTCCATCAATCCGCTGGGCAAGATTCCTGTGCTGGTCCTGGACGACGAAACCCCGCTGTTCGACTCCCGCGTCATCGTCGAATACATCGACAACGTCACCCCGAACAACAAGCTATTCCCCGCACCGAATCGCGAACGTACCGAAGTGAAGCGCTGGGAGGCATTGGCCGACGGTATCTGCGATGCTGCTGCTACCGCCTTCCTCGAAGCCAAGCGCCCGAAGGGCCAGAAGAGCAACGAATGGATCGAGCGCCAGCGCGGCAAGATCACGCGCAGCCTGGAGTTCATGGCCGAAGAGCTGGGCGAAAAGCCTTTCTGCATGGGTACGCATTTCTCAATGGCCGACATTGCTGTCGGCACGGCTCTCGGCTACCTGGCCTTCCGCTTCGCCGACATCAATTGGCAGGAAAGCCACCCGAACCTGGAAAAGCTGTTCACCAAGCTGATGCAGCGTCCATCCTTCGCCGACACCGTACCGCACGACTAAGCTAACAGCAGCTCCGCACGACCGAAACAGGCGCCTTGAGCGCCTGTTTTTCCTTAACGTGCTAGCGCGGACTACGCCTGGGCAGATTGCCGCACAATCGCCCCAAACACTGCAATGCGGCCTCCACCTCCGCCGTGACCGGCATCCCGCAATTGAGGCGAATAAAGCCTTCGTAACGATCCGAGTTCGAATAGATCAGGCCCGGCGCGATCAATATTCCCTCGCCGAGTGCCGCTTCGAAAAGTTCACGCGACGACATGCCTGCCGGCAACTCGACCCACAGGGACAGGCCGCCTTGCGGCGAATTCATCCGCGTCCCGGCGGGAAAGGCTCGAAAGATGGACGCCGCCATATGCTCCCGCTGCCGACGCAAATGCTGGCGCAAGCGGTTGAGGTGCCTTTCGTAGGCAGGCGACGCCATGAAATCGGCGGCCACCAACTGCGCCAGGGCCTCATTGTTCCGGCTCTGCGCATACTTGAGCATCTCCACCCGTGCCTGCCAACGCCCTGCGCTGATCCAGCCCAGACGCATCCCCGGTGCCAACACCTTGTGCAGCGAGGCACAGTGAATGACGTTGCCCGTCGAGTCCCAGGACTTGATCGCTCTCGGCGCCGGGTTGCGCTCGACGAGCGGCGTATAGGTATCGTCCTCGATCAGCGCTACGCCATGCATCTCGCACATCGCCACCAGTTGCGCCTTATGCACATCCGGCATGATGGCTCCGAGCGGGTTTTGCAGATGCGGCACGACCACCACCGCCTTCAAGGACTCCTGCGTACGTAGTGCCAACTCGAAAGCCGGCAATGACAATCCATGTTGCGGACTGGTCGGAATTTCCAGGGCACGCAAGCCCAGGCCTTCGAGAATTTGCAGCAAGCCGTAGAAAGTTGGCGTCTCCACCGCTACCACGTCACCCGGCACGGTCACCGCACGCAACGCCAGATGGAGAGCCTCGATACAGCCCTGCGTGACGACGATTTCCTCCGGGGCCAAACGCATGCCGCTGTCGACCGCCCGCCGGGCCAGCACCTGGCGGAACTCTGGCTGACCGTTGGCTGCCCCCGGCGTGACCAGGATATCGGGATAACGCTTCAGGACGCGCGCACCGGCCTGGCGCAGCGCCTCGCTCGGGTACAGCTCAGGTGCAGCGCGGGCGCTTGAGAACGCCACCTTGATGGAGGCCTGACGGCCACGGGCGATGAACTCCGACACCTTGACATGAATACCGACGTATTGCGCCGGATCAGGCTGAACATCGGCCGACGGTTCAGCGATAGCCGGCAATTGTTGCGCCGGTTGGCTTACGAAAAAGCCGGAACGCGGACGCGCTTCCAGCCAGCCCTCTTGCTCCAGCCATCGACAAACCTGCAAGGCCGTCGACAGACTGACGTCATGTCGCTGCATCAAGCTACGCACGGATGGGAAACGTGCGCCACGCGCCAAGGCGCCCGCTTCGATCACCGAACGGTAATGCGTTGCCAGACGACGGTAGAGATGCTCCATTTCCATGCCGCGATCTTCCCCCGAAACGACCAAGCGCAACAGATATAGTTTGGGGCAATCCGGACCATAACAGATGGCAAGAATATGATCTGTTTCGGCATGATCACCTGAGGCCTGTGCCTGACGCGAAAACCCGGCCGCACCTACGATTTCCCTGTCGCTTAAGAGGAGAAATCAGCCATGCCTGCCGCCCCCTGCCTGCAAATCAGCCTAAGCTCAGCCGAGTCGCGCGACTACCTGGTTGAAGCCGGCACCCTCGTCCTGCTCATCGAAGGCAGCGCGGAATTGACCGACAGCCCGCAGTGGATTGCCGATCACTATGTCGCCCTGAAACGGTCACTTCAGCCGGAAACCCCCTTCCGCATCGAGGTCGGCGGCTGGATTCGGCTGGATGCCCGCGGCCCTTCGGAGATCGTTCTGATCGCCCCGCACAGCCTTGCGCTGTGGGCGCGCACCGGAGAATGCTTGCGCCGCTGGCTTGGCGCCAGCCGAGCCCTGGGCGGCCCTATCGGATAACGCCACCGCCCAGGCAGACCCGGCTCTCGTAAAGCACGACCGATTGCCCCGGGGTAAGCGCCCACTGCGGCTCGGCGAAACGGATTTCGCAAGTTTCGCCGTCAACGCGCTCGACTTCGCAGGGCTGGTCGGCCGTCCGGTAGCGCGGCTTGGCCGTGTAGACCCAGTGCGTATGCGGCGCATTTCCCGAGACCCAGCTCAACTGTTCGGCGAGCAGATCGCTCTTGAGCAAGGCCGGATGATCGTGCCCCTGCACCACATAGAGGACATTTTTTTCCATGTCCTTGCCGGCCACGAACCAGGCATCGTGATCGCCGCCGCCGGCCTGGCCTTTTTCCTTCAGCCCGCCGATGTGCAAGCCCTTGCGCTGCCCCAGCGTGTGATACATCAGGCCGTCGTGTTCGCCGAGCACCTTGCCGTCGTCGAGGCGACGAATTTCGCCCTTCTTTGGCGGCAGGTAGCGCGACAGGAAATCCTTGAACGGACGCTCGCCGATGAAGCAGATGCCGGTCGAGTCCTTCTTGGCCGCGACATGCAGCCCCTCGGCCTCGGCAATCTTGCGCACTTCGCGCTTGTAGATATTGGCCAGCGGGAACAGGGTTTTCGACAACTGCGCCTGGTTCAGGCGATAGAGGAAGTAGCTCTGGTCCTTGGTGCCGTCCTCGGCCTTGAGCAACTGGAAAGCACCGTCGAATTCGCGCACGCCGGCGTAATGCCCGGTGGCGATCTTGTCGGCCCCCAGCTTCATGGCGTGATCGAGGAAGGCCTTGAACTTGATTTCCGAGTTGCACAAGATATCCGGATTCGGCGTGCGGCCGGCCTGGTATTCGCGCAGGAATTCGGCGAAAACGCGCTCGCGGTATTCGGCGGCAAAATTGACTACCTCGACGTCGATGCCGATCTTGTCGGCAACGCTCATGACGTCGATCAGGTCCTGGCGCGACGAGCAGTAGTCTTCGGTGTCGTCGTCTTCCCAGTTCTTCATAAACAGGCCGACCACGTTCCAGCCTTGCTGCTTCAGCAACAGCGCCGCCACCGAGGAATCCACGCCGCCGGACAAGCCGACCACCACCGTTTTCTTAGACATCGGGCCCAGCCCCTTTCTTCCATGCGTCGAGCGGCAGGATCACTGCCGCCTCGCCGTTATTCACAAACCAGCTATCAACAACGAAGCGCGCCGCTTCGCCGTCGGTCTTTTCTTCAATCAAGGCCGAATAATGCGTATAAAAAATCAGCGCCGCGCTGCGCACTTCCGGCTCGAGCACCCGATGCCAGCGCAGGTAGCCACGCGCCTCGAGCACACGCAACAGGCGGGTGGTCGAAGTGGAGTGATCGATGCAATCCATCCGCCCGGAGACATAGCCATCATCGTAATTGCCGGCACGGTCGTTATGGATATCCGACTGCTCGCCCGCCCAGCCATATAACCGCCCGATCGCCTCACCGATGATTTTTCGCTCTTCCGCCGCGTCCACCGCAGCAATGAGCATGCGCCGCACTTCGCCGAGCTGACCTTCACTGAAACGGATATCCGCTTCAGCCAGACAGCCGTAACCGTGACAGATGCGCACCCGCTCGTCGGCCTGCACGGCCGAAGCCAAAGCGAACAAGACGACGAACAGCGCGCGCAACATCAGGCGTAATGCACCAACAAATCGAGTGGATAGCGCTTGCCGGCGACCAGATCCTCGATGCAGCGCAGGATCAGCGGGCTGCGATGGCGTTCCTGTGTCGCCTTGACCTCGTCCAGCGTCAGCCAGCGCGCACCGACGATACCGTCGTCCAAGGGGCGCCCGGCCTCGTAGCCGCGCAACTCGCCGGCGAAGGCGAAACGCAGGTAGGTCACGTCCTTGCTCGGATGCTTCCAGTTGTAGATACCAACCAGATGAGTCGGCTTGAAATGGTAGGCGGTTTCTTCCAGCGCCTCGCGCACGACGGCATCGATCAGCGCCTCACCTTCCTCGAGATGCCCGGCCGGCTGGTTGAAAGCCAGCCCGGCCTCGGTTTCTTCCTCGACCAGCAGGAACTTGCCGTCACGTTCGACAACGGCGGCAACGGTCACATTGGGTTTCCAGATCATCAGGGTCACGCAACGGCAAAACCGTTATTTTACCCGCTGTTTTCGGCTAGAATTACCGGCTTTGACACGCGCAACACGGAGAATCGAACATGTCCATGTCGGATCGCGACGGCTTTATTTGGCAAGACGGCAAACTGGTGCCCTGGCGTGAAGCCACCACCCACGTCCTCACGCACTCCCTGCACTACGGCATGGGCGTCTTCGAGGGTGTCCGCGCCTACAAGACCGAGCGCGGTACCGCGATTTTCCGTTTGAAGGAACACACCGAGCGCCTGTTCCGTTCGGCGCACATCTTCCAGATGCAGATGCCGTACTCGCAAGAGGAACTGAACGAGGCGCAGAAGGAAGTGATCCGCGCCAACAAACTCGAATCCGGCTACCTGCGTCCGCTCGCCTTCTACGGCTCGGAAAAGATGGGCGTCTCGCCCAAGGGCGCCAAGGTGCACGTCATCATCGCCGCCTGGCCGTGGGGTGCCTACCTCGGCGAGGAAGGCATGCAGCGCGGCATCCGCATCAAGACCTCGTCCTACACCCGCCACCATGTGAACATCACCATGGTGCGCGCCAAGGCCTCGGGTAACTACATGAACTCCATCCTCGCCAACAACGAGGCGACGGCCGACGGCTACGACGAAGCCCTGCTGCTCGATCCGGAAGGCTATGCCTGCGAAGGCGCCGGCGAGAACCTGTTCATCGTCAAGAACGGCAAGCTGTACACGCCGGACCTGACCGCCTGCCTGGAAGGCATCACCCGCGCCACCGTCATGCAACTGGCCGGCGAACTGGGCATTGAAGTCATCGAAAAGCGCATCACCCGCGACGAAGTCTATTGCGCCGACGAAGCCTTCTTCACCGGCACCGCCGCCGAAGTCACGCCTATCCGCGAACTCGACAACCGCCAGATCGGCCCCGGCCACCGCGGCCCGATCACCAAGGCGCTGCAGGAAAAGTATTTCGATGTGGTCTATGGCCGCTCGGCTGCGCACGCCGACTGGCTGGCCCTCGTCTAAACGGAACTCAGGGAGAAAACGATGTCCGACAAGCAAACCGTCGAAGTCAGCGCCGACGACCTGCCGCTGCATTGCCCGACGCCGAATTCGGCGCTGTGGAACCAGCATCCGCGCGTCTTCCTCGACGTACTGAAGACCGGCGAAGTCGTCTGCCCGTACTGCAGCACCAAGTACGTCTTCAAGGGCGAAGCCCCCAAGGGCCATCACTAAGCTGACACCGCACAGAACGGCGGGTCCGGCGATTTCGTTCCGGCCCGCCGCTTTGTTGTGTGTCGAATCGGCATGAAAAAAGCCCTGATCGTCGCCCCTTCCTGGATCGGCGACACCATCATGGCGCAGCCGCTGTTCGCGCGGCTGCATGCCAAGCACCCCGGCCTGACGCTCGACGCCACGGCGCCGCGCTGGGTCGCCCCGGTATTGACCCGGATGAGCGAAATCGCCGAGGTCATCGACAATCCCTTCGGCCACGGCCAGCTCGACCTGAAAGGCCGCTGGCGTCAGGGACGCGAACTCGCCGCACGAGGCTACGATGCCGTCTATGTGCTGCCCAACTCGATCAAGTCGGCCCTGGTGCCGTTCTTCGCCGGGATTCCCCGGCGCATCGGCTTCACCGGTGAATCCCGCTACGGCCTGATCAACGAGCGCCACCATCTCGACAAGCAGGCCCTGCCGCTGATGGTCGAGCGCTTCGCCCAACTGGCCGAAGCCCCCGGCACACCGCTGCCGCGCCCGGTTTTTTACCCAAAAATCGTGTCCACCGCAGCAATGCAGGGCAAGACGCTGGCCGAGCTCACTCTGCAGCGTCCGGACAAGATGGTCGCTTTCTGCCCCGGTGCCGAATACGGGCCGGCCAAGCGTTGGCCGGCAGCCCACTTCGCTGCGCTGGCCAAACGCTTCGCCGTCGAAGGCTTTGCCGTCTGGCTTTTCGGCTCGCCCAAGGATCATGCCGTCGCCGAGGAAATCGGCCGCCTGGCGCCCGGCCTCACGCACAATCTGTGCGGCACAACCTCGCTCGGCCAGGCCGTCGACCTGCTGGCTCTGGCCGACCTGGTTGTCTGCAACGATTCCGGCCTGATGCACGTCGCGGCGGCGCTCGACCGCCCGATCATCGCCCTCTACGGCTCATCTTCACCGGGCTTCACGCCACCGCTATCGGACCGTGCCGACATTCTGAGCCTGAAACTCGATTGCAGCCCCTGCTTCAAGCGCGAATGTCCGCTCGGCCATCTCGACTGCCTGAACAAACTGCTGCCCGAGCAGGTCTTTACCGCCTGCGAGAAATGGATCGCCGCATGAGCCAGTCAGCCGCCTACGCCACGCCGGAAGCCGCCGAGCAAGCCTTCTACGACGCCGTCGCCCATTGCGATGCCGACCTGCTGATGCTCGCTTGGGCCGAGGACGAGGAAATCCTCTGTGTCCACCCGACCGGCGTTCGCCTGACCGGCGAAATTCCGATTCGCGAAAGCTGGCTCAGCATTTTCCAGAACGCCCGCCTGCGCATCCAGGCCGAGCCGGTCGCTCACTGGCAAAGTTCGGTAGTTGCGGTCCACCACCTGACCGAAACCCTGTTCGTCGGCAACGATCCCAATCCGCAAGGGCCGCTGCACGTCACTCATGTCTACATGCGTGGCCCGCAAGGCTGGCGCCTGGTGGTACGTCACGCTTCGGCGGCTGATGACGAACATCAGGCGATGGCCGAAGCCATCCCGCACACCATCCACTGATGCCGACGCCGCCCGCCTACGCTGCACCGGGCTGGCTACCGGGCGGCCACGCCCAAACACTGTGGCCGCTGCTGATCAAGCCGCGCGGCCCACGCCTGCGGCGCGAACGCTGGGAGACGCCGGACGGCGACTTCATCGACATCGATTTCCTCGATGGCCCGGCCGACGCCCCCCTGCTCGTGCTGTTTCATGGACTGGAAGGCAGCTCGCGCAGCCACTACGCCATCTCGACGGCGCAAGCCTGCCAACGTGCCGGCTGGCGCCTCGCCCTGCCGCACTTCCGCGGCTGTTCCGGCGAACTGAACCGCCGCCCACGCGCCTACCACTCGGGCGACTCGGCGGAAATCGATTGGATCTTGCGCCAACTCCACGCCCAGAACGGCGAGCGGCAACTACACGCGGCCGGCGTTTCGCTCGGCGGCAACGCGCTGCTGAAATGGGGCGGCGAACAAGGCGGGCGTGCCGGCGAGATTGTCACCGGGATTGCCGGCATCTGCGCCCCGCTCGACCTGACGGCTTGCGGCCATCATCTGGCGCGCGGCTTCAATCGCGTCTATACGCAACATTTCCTCAGCACGCTGAAGCGCATTTCGGCGGCCCGCCTGCGCCACCATCCCGGCCTGTTCGACGCCCAGCGCATGCGCGCGGCTAACAATCTGTGGCAGTTCGACGATGCGGTGACCGGCCCCATCCATGGCTTTGCCGGAGCCGATGACTACTGGCGGCGCAGCTCGGCCAAGCCCTTCCTGGCTGACATCCGCGTGCCGGCGCTGGCCATCAACCCGCGTAACGATCCCTTCCTGCCCGCCGCCTATCTGCCGCATGGACATGAAGTCAGCCCCTGGGTCCGCCTGGAACAACCCGCCGCCGGTGGCCATGTCGGCTTCGTCAGCGGCCCCTTTCCCGGCACGCTGGACTGGTTGCCGCAAAGGCTCCTACACTTTTTCCTTTACGAAACGCAGAAGAACCAACCATGAGCACTCTGCCCGCTGAAATCTTCAAGGCCTACGACATCCGTGGCATCGTCAACAAGTCGCTGACGGCTGACGTGGTTTGCCGCATCGGCCACGCCCTCGGCTCGCTGGCCGTCGAACAAGGGCAAACCGCCATCGCCGTCGGCCGCGACGGTCGCCTGTCCGGCCCGGAACTGGCCGGCGCCCTGATGGACGGCATCTGTGCCGCCGGCTGCGACGCCATCGATATCGGCTGCGTACCGACTCCAGTCACCTATTTCGCCGCCTACGAGCTGGGCTGCAACTCCTGCGTCTCGGTCACCGGCAGCCACAACCCGCCGGACTACAACGGCCTGAAAATGGTCATCGGCGGCACGACGCTGGCCCTCGACGCCATCCAGCAACTGAAGCAGCGCATCGAGGCCGGCAACCTGAAGCATGGCCAGGGCAACAAGCGCAGCGCCGACGTGCGCGCCGCCTACATCGAGCGCACCGTCTCCGACATCAAGCTGGCCCGCCCGCTGAAAATCGTCATGGACTGTGGCAACGGCGTGGCCGGTGCGGTCGCGCCGGAACTGTTCAAGCGCCTCGGTTGCGACATCATTCCGCTCTATTGCGAGGTCGATGGCAATTTCCCGAACCACCACCCCGACCCGTCCAAGCCGGAAAACCTGAAGGACGTCATCAAGGCGCTGCAGGAAACCGACGCCGAACTGGGCATCGCCTTCGACGGCGACGGCGACCGCCTGGGCGTGGTGACCAAGGATGGCGAAATCGTCTTCCCGGATCGCCAGCTGATGCTGTTCGCCGCCGACGTGCTGTCGCGCGTACCGGGCGGCCAGGTGATCTACGACGTCAAATGCACCCGCCTGCTGGCGCCGTGGATACGCCAGCACGGCGGCGAGCCGCTGATGTGGAATACCGGCCACGCCCTGGTCAAGGCCAAGCTCAAGGAAACCGGCGCCCCGCTGGCCGGCGAGATGTCCGGCCACACCTTCTTCAAGGAGCGCTGGTACGGCTTCGACGACGGCCTGTACACCGGTGCCCGCCTGCTCGAAATCCTCGCCCGCTCGGCCGACGCCAATGCCCCGCTGAAGGCGCTGCCGAATTCGCCGTCGACCCCGGAACTGAACATCAAGATGGCCGAAGGCGAACCCTTCGCGCTGATCGACAAGCTGAAAGCCGAAGGCAAGTTCGACGGCGCCAGCGAAGTGATCACCATCGACGGCGTGCGCGTCGAATATCCGGACGGCTTCGGCCTGGCTCGCCCGTCGAACACCACGCCGGTCGTCGTGCTGCGTTTCGAAGCCGACAATGCTGCCGCGCTGGAACGCATCCAGGCGGCTTTCCGCCAGGCCATCTCGGCCATCTGGCCGGGCATTCAACTACCGTTCTGAGGCCAATATGAGCGACGCTGCCGACCAGCTTTATCTTGGGCGCCAACCCATCCTCGACCGCGACCAGCGGCTCGTCGCCTATGAACTGCTGTTCCGCAACAGCAGCCGCAACGCGGCCGAGGTAACTGACGGGCTCCGGGCGACGGCCACGGTCATCGCCAACGCCTTCAGCGAACTGGGCATCGAAGCGGCGCTCGGCGGCTGCCGCGGCTTCATCAACGTCGACGAAGACTTCCTGTTCAGCGACATCCCGGAGTTGCTGCCACGCCACGCCGTGGTTCTCGAAATTCTCGAAACCGTGCCGCCGACCCCGGCCGTGATCGAGCGTTGCCGCGAGCTGAAAGCCGCCGGCTACACGCTGGCGCTCGACGACGTGATACAACAACACCCCCCAGAATTTGCCAAACTGCTGGCCCAGGTCGAGATCGTCAAGGTCGATATCCAGCCGCTCAAGCGCGTCGAACTGATGCAGCTCGCCATCAAGCTCAAGCCCACCGGCAAGCTGCTGTTGGCCGAGAAGGTCGATTCGCGCGAACAGATGGAACTCTGCCTGAAGCTGGGTTTCACCCTGTTCCAGGGCTATTACTTTGCCAAGCCGACCATCATCGCCGGCCGCAAGCTCGATCACGCTCAGCTGTCGCTGATGAAGCTGATGAGCTTGCTGCTCGGCGAGGCCAGCACCACCGAACTGGAAGAGGCGCTCAAGCCGGAGCCCGGCCTGACCATCAACCTGCTGCGCATGACCAATTCGGTCAGCGCCAGTAGTCTTGAGCGGATCACTTCGCTCAACCATGCGATCACGGTGCTTGGCCGCCGTCAGTTGCAGCGCTGGCTGCAGTTGCTGCTCTACTCGGCCAGCGATCGTCACGGCACAGCCAATCCCCTCTTGCTGATGGCCGCCACCCGCGGTCGCCTGATGGAACTGCTGGCCGCCGAAGCGCGCTCGAACGACGGAGTCTTCACCGACCAGGCCTTCATGGTTGGCATCATTTCGCTGACTCCGGTATTGATCGGGCTGCCAATTAGGGAAATCGTCGGCCCACTCGGACTCGCCACGCCAGTCCATCAGGCACTGTGCGACCATTCCGGCGAGCTCGGCGCCCTGCTCCGCCTGACCGAAAGCTGCGAGGATGGCGATCTGACTGGCCTGCGCGAGGCGCTTGCAGCGCTGCCGAATCTCGGCCCCAAGGCAGTCAATCGGGCACAGACCGAGGCGCTACAATGGGCCAACGACATCTCGCGCGAACGCGAAGGCTGACCTGACCCTACATTCGCTTACAAAACGGAACAGGAAAGCCACAGTCGGCACCGAGCCGGCGTCCGACAATCGAAACCTGACGCCAACGCCAAACGAGACATGAACGAACGCCAAGCCTCCCAGTTATCCGCCCCGCCCTCCGGCTTCCTCGGCCGCTTGCTCGGCATCGTGCTAAGCATCGCCCTGCTCGTCCTCGGCGCCATGTTCTCGCTGGTCGCCCTGGCCGTGGTTGCCGTCGTCGGTACGCTGTTCGCCGGCTGGTTGTGGTGGAAGACACGCAACCTGCGCCGCGAGATGCAAAAAATGGCCGAAATGGCCGGTGCACCGCAGCAGACGGCTCACACGGCCGATTCGGCCATCATCGAAGGCGAGTGGGTTCGGGAAGACGCCGCTGGCGCCCCCGAACGGCAACCCCTGCGCTGATCAGCGCATCTTCGGGTTCAACGAGCCCCGGTTGTAGTCCTTGTCGCCGGGCATGATCAGGCGACCAATGCCAAACGCCCCGCCCTGGGCATCGACCGGGCGAGTCTTGTTCTCCGGATACTCGGCGGCCACCTTCTTGGCCTCTTCCGCCTTGGCGGAATCGACATATTCCCAGCGACCATTCGGAAAAAGGCGAACCTTCTGGCCTTCGGCCGTGGTCGCCTCCAGCGGCGTACGATCCAGTTCCGCCGCCTGGCAGACGCCGGCCAACAGACCGGCAGCAATCAACAGAGCGATTTTCACAGCTTTCCTTCCACCCAGGATTTGACCGAGGCCAAGGCCGCCGGCAGGTTTTCCGGTTGCATACCGCCGGCTTGGGCCATGTCGGGACGACCGCCGCCCTTGCCGCCGACTTGCTGGGCGACCATGTTCACCAGCTCGCCGGCCTTGACCTTGCCGGTCAGATCGGCCGTCACACCGGCAATCAACGTCACCTTGCCATCGGCCGACGACGACAGCACGATGGCTGCCGACTTCAGCTTGTCCTTCAACTTGTCCATGGTTTCGCGCAGTGCAGTCACGTCAGCGCCTTCGAGGGTTGCGGCAAGCACTTTCGCGCCCTTGACCTCGACCGCCTGGCTGACCAGATCGTCGCCTTGCGAAGCGGCGAGCTTGGACTTCAAGCGAGCCAGCTCCTTCTCCAGCGCACGGACGTTGTCCATGATGCCGACGACGCGTTCGGCGATATCGTCCGGCGTCGTCTTCAACAAGGCCGAGATGCCATTGACGCGGTTTTCCTGCGCCTGCACGTAGGACAATGCATTGGTGCCGGTAATCGCCTCGACGCGGCGCACGCCGGCAGCAACACCGGCTTCGGAAACGATCTTGAACAGGCCGATGTCGCCGGTGCGGCTGACGTGTGTTCCGCCGCAGAGTTCCTTGGAGGAGCCGATGGCTACGACGCGCACCTCGTCGCCGTACTTCTCGCCGAAGAGCATCATCGCGCCGGACTTCTGAGCATCCTCGATGCCCATCACGCGGCTGTCGGTCGCGGCGTTGGCGAGGATTTCGGCATTGACGATTTCCTCGACCTCGCGGATTTCCTCGGCCGTCATCGGCTGGGTATGCACGAAGTCGAAACGGGTCTTGTCGGGATCGACCAGCGAGCCCTTTTGCTGGACGTGGCCGCCGAGCACCTGGCGCAGCGCCTTGTGCATCAGGTGGGTGACCGAGTGGTTGCGCGCCGTGGCGCTACGCGACGCAACATCCACCTTGGCGGCGACCTCCTGGCCGACGACCAGCTTGCCGGTCTTCAGCACGCCATGGTGCCCGAAGACGGCAGCCTGAATCTTCAGGGTATCTTCCACGGCGAAGATGCCGCCGACGCCCTTCAATTCGCCACGGTCGCCGACCTGGCCGCCGGATTCGGCGTAGAACGGGGTGTTGTCGAGCACGACGACGCCCAAATCTCCCTCATTCAGCTCGTGCACCGCAGCACCGTCCTTGTACAGCGCCAGCACCGTGCCCTTGGCTTCGAGCGACTCATAGCCGTGGAAGGTGGTTTCGGCGCCAACGTATTCGAGGTTGGTCGCCATCTTGAACTTGCCGGCGGCACGCGCCTGCTCTTTCTGGCGGGCCATGGCAGCGTCGAAGGCCGCACCGTCGACGGTGACATTACGCTCGCGGCAGATATCGGCGGTGAGGTCGAGCGGGAAGCCGTAGGTATCGTGCAGTTTGAAGGCGGTTTCGCCGTTGAAAACGGTGACGCCCTTGGCGACCATCGCGGCGAGTTCGCCTTCGAGGATTTCCATGCCGTTCTCGATGGTGGCGAAGAAGCGGTCTTCCTCCTGCTTCAGCGTCGCCACGACCTTGGCCTGGTTTTCCTTGAGCTCGGGATAGGCTTCGCCCATCTGCTCGACCAGATCCGGCACCATCTTGTGGAAGAACGCAGCGCGTGCGCCCAGCTTGTAGCCGTGGCGGATGGCACGGCGGATGATGCGGCGCAGCACGTAGCCACGGCCTTCGTTGCCCGGAATGACGCCATCGGCGATCAGGAAGGAGCAGGCGCGGATGTGGTCGGCCAGCACCTTCAGCGACGGGCTGTTCATGTCGGCATCGCTGGTTTCGCGCGCAGCGGCAGCGATCAGGGCCTGGAACAGGTCGATTTCGTAGTTGGCATGCACGCCCTGCAGCACGGCGGAGATGCGCTCCAGGCCCATGCCGGTGTCGACGGAAGGCTTGGGCAGCGGATGCATGACCCCGGCTTCGTCGCGGTTGAACTGCATGAAGACGTTGTTCCAGATTTCGATGAAACGGTCACCGTCTTCTTCCGGCGATCCCGGAGGGCCGCCCCAGTGCTTTTCACCGTGGTCGTAGAAGATCTCGGTGCAGGGACCGCAGGGGCCGGTATCGCCCATCATCCAGAAATTGTCGGAAGCGTAGCGCGCGCCCTTGTTGTCGCCGATGCGCACGATCTTCTCGGCCGGCACACCGACTTCCTTGTGCCAGATGTCGTAAGCCTCGTCGTCCTCGGCATAGACCGTGACCATCAGCTTTTCCTTGGGCAGGCCGTAGACCTCAGTCAGCAGTTCCCAGGCGTACTTGATCGCATCGCGCTTGAAATAGTCGCCAAAGCTGAAGTTGCCCAGCATCTCGAAAAAGGTGTGGTGACGCGCGGTATAGCCGACGTTTTCCAGGTCGTTATGCTTGCCGCCGGCGCGCACGCACTTCTGCGAGGTGGTGGCACGGCTATAGGGACGCTTGTCGAACCCGAGGAAGACGTCCTTGAACTGGTTCATGCCGGCGTTGGTAAACAACAGCGTCGGGTCGTCGTGCGGCACCAGCGACGAAGAAGCCACGATCTGGTGGCCCTTGGCGGCGAAGAAGTCGAGGAATTTCTGGCGGATTTCGGAGCTTTTCATCAGCTGATGGCCTTGGCGGCTTTGAATATACGAAACCCGTGATTTTAAATGAAAGCTGCGTGTAGCAGGGCATACAAAAGTCGCCCAGGCAAAAAGACAAAGCCCGCCTGCTTGGCGGGCTCATGTACTTGAATCTGGCTTAACGACGACGCGGACGATCGACCAGGCCGTTGTGGTTATAGTCGTGCTGCCGGTCATGCTTCTGGGCGTAGATACGGCGACTTTCCACTTCCTGCGCCTGGTGCAACCGGGCACGCTCGCGACGGGTGACCACACCATCGGCTTTGGCGCGGTTTTCCATGTTCTCGACATGCTGCTGGCCACGCTCCATGCGGTTTGCTTCGCGCTGGGTCAGCGCACCGGAGGATACGCCCTGATCAATACGTTGCTCCTGATTGGCCTCACGCTGATCGACGCGCGGCGTATTGGCCTGGGCAAACACGGCGGCCGGCAAAAGAAGGGACACTATGGCGATGGCTTGCAGATGCTTCTTCATGGTTTTCTCCTGTTCGTGGCGAATTGCCTGGCCGCCATTACAAGGCAAATGGCATGAAAAATCAGCCGCCCAAATGCAAGCTTTTGTAAAGACTTGTTTCCGGCGCAAAGAGATCCAGCCGATCGGTAAACAGGGAAGTGACGCCACGCCCGAGCAGCGAATGCGCCACCATTGGATCGTTGACCGTGTAGGCCAGGACGGGAACTTGACCTTCCCGAGCCTGGGCCAAGATTTCATTGCTCAGCCTGTCCGCTCGGCAATGCAACGAATACGCACCGAGACGCTCGAAGGTCGTCAGCCAGTCATCGGGTACTTTTTCGTAGAGCAAACCGCGCGGCAAGGCGGGGGCGACTTGGCGCGCAACCTCGAGGGCTTCAAGCGAAAACGAGGACAGCAAGGGAGGTGTCGGCGCATCGCGCCAAAGCACAGCCACTTCGCGAGTGACGACCTCACCGGTCAGCATCTCGTAACCGGCGGCCGGCTTGATTTCGACGTTGGCCAGCAGACCGTATTGACGGCACAGGGCGGCCGCTTCGGCCAAACTGGGCACATGCTCGCCACCGCCGGCATCCAGCGAGAAGAGAACGGCATCGGGGGTGTCGGCGACCCGGCCGCGGCCACTGGTCGTCCGCTCCAGGGTTTCATCGTGAATCAGGACGGGCGTACCGTCCTGCGACAGCATGACGTCGAATTCGACTGCAGTGAACCCCAGACGTGCCGCCAGCCGAATCCCGGCCAGGGTGTTCTCTGGCGCGAGCGCTCCGCCGCCGCGATGGGCAAACCAGCGCGGCAGCGGCAAGTGCATCAGAAGGGCTGAGCCTTCTTCATCTGCGGGTGAGCGCCGAGGATGGCGTTGCCGCGAGTGACCGCAACATCCAGACCCGCCTTGGGCGGCTTCTTGTCAGCCCAGACGACCTCCAGCTCCTCGTTGGTAATGATGCGCACCGCGTCAATGTCGGATACGTGGGGCACCTGCGATGCGCCCTTGCCCTTGAGCGACGCGTAAGCGACTTCGAGGGTCCGATCGCCATTCTGCAGCAGCTTGCTGCGCGCGGCAGCACGCGCGGCCGGCGTCAACGGCATACCGCCGTAGACACGCACTACCTCGATCTGCATTTCCGGCGACAGCAGGAAGGAAACGAATTTGGCGATCTGCTTGTATTCCGCCGCCGGACGGCCGGCGCCGATCCATACGGAAGCCCCGTCGGCCAGCGAGGATTGGCGGCCACCATAGACATCGTCATGGTAAGGCAGCGGAGCGACACCCAGTTCAACCCCCTTGGCGTCGGCAAAATCGACGTGCTCACGGGAATCGGTGGTGATCATCGCGCACTCGCCGTTGCGGAAATGCTGACTGGCCTCGTCGCGTCGCCCGAACAATTTGAAATAGTTGGCTTTGACCCAAGTGGTCATCATTGCCACATGCTTGACCTGCGGCAGCCCGTTGAAGGTCAGCACACTCTTGTCGGACACGGCCGGCACGCCGGAGATGGCGCTGACGTTGTCGACATGCACCCAGACCGGCCACGACGTGGTGTAGGGGCAGGTGTAACCGGCATCCTGCAATTTATCGAGCACGCCCTGCATCTCGAACCAGGTCTTGGGCGGCTGCTCCGGATCAAGCTTGGCCTTACGGAAGGCATTCTTGTTGTAGAACAGCACCGGCGTCGAATAGACCAGCGGCAAGGCGACAATACGCCCCTTGGCATCGACCACCCCGGCCTTCAGGTCGGCGGAGAAATCCGCACCGTTAATCGGCTGACCATTCTTGGCCATCACCTCGTAAAGGGGCAGAAAGGCCTTCGGCTGCGTCAGCACTTCGCTCATGTCGTAGCGCGTCATCAGGTTGAGACCGACCGGTTTGTCCCCCTTCTCAACACGCTTCAGTTTCAGGTTGTTGCCGCTTTCCTTGTTGAAGCGATCGACGACAGCCTGCAGGCGCTCTTCGTTGGCAGGCCCAAGGTTGTGGGCAAGTTCAAATTCGGTGGAAACCGCTGGCGCGGGGGCGGCTGCAGCCTTGGCCGGCTTGGCCGGTTTGGCAGCAAACGCAGAACAGGCGAAAGCCACAGCCGAAACGGCGAGCAGCGGTCGAATGCACTGGGACATAAATACTCCAAGTGGTTACGCAAAGCGAGCGATTATACTCCCCGCTGTATTGCAAGCAGATACCCACAAATCTTCCGAATATGCGAGAATTGCGATCATGATCCAGCGACTTTTTATCGTTCTGGCCTTCCTGACCCTGACCGGCTGCGACCAAGTCAGCCAAAAGCTCGGAATGGAAGACCCGGCCAAGAAGGAAGCGCGCCTCGAACCTGAAGCGAAAGCCGTCGGGAGCGCCTGCCGTCACTCCGGAAGAGCCATCGAGGATTGCTATTCCATCTATAGCTGGCTGCCCAAGTCGGGCATCTATGCGGGATGGAGAGAAATGGATTCATACATGCGGGAAAACGAGATCGAGACAATTCCGCCGCAGCTTCCACCACCGGAGCCGCCGAGCCTTGGCAAGAAGAAGAAAAAGGCAGCCGCACCCGAGGGCGAAGCTGAAGGCAAGACAAGCAGCGGTGACAAGGAAGGCGACAGCGGCAAAGGCGCAGAAAAGGCTAGCGAAAAACACTAGCGCCGCTACCGTCGTGCGACCTTAAGCCCAGGAGGTGGGCCTATGAAGTACCCGGCGATATTCCATGGCATCCGCAGCAAGCTGATCGCCATCTTCGTATTGATCAAGGTTGTTCCCTTGATCCTGCTTGCATGGTTTGCCTGGCATGCCTCCAGCCAACTCGGCGAGGATGTTTCCAACGAGGCCGCCGGTATGGCCGACACCATGCTGGGCACCATCCAGAGCATGGGCAAGACGATGGTCGACGACTCGATCCGCGCCCTTGACCTCAGGTCTCGCGAAGCCATCGAAGCCTTGACCACCGACACGGCAAATGAAATCGCCGCATTCCTCTATGACCGCGATGCGGATATTCGCCGGGCAGCAACGCTTGAGCCGTCGGAGGTCAGTTTCCGTAATTTCCTGGCGGACAGGAAGCGTACCCTCTATCAGCATGGCAAATGGCAGCTGGCAGAAGATGGCAAATCCTGGGTTCCCGCCCAGCCTGTAAAGCTGGAAGCCAAGGTCACCCGCACCATCCTGGCCGACAACGCCCGGGATTTCCATGCGCGCGCCCCCGAATACCTGGGCGAAGCCGAACAACGCCCACTCTTCGTCGAGATGAGCTATATCGGCTTGGACGGCCAGGAAAAGGTCAAGGTCACAACCGGCGGCCTGACTGAAAAAGGCCTGAAAAACGTCGTGCACCGCAGCAACACCTTCGTTGGAGCTGAAACCTACTTTTCCGAACTGAAGAAGCTCAAAGCGGGCGAGATTTACGTTTCCGACGTAATCGGTGCCTACGTTCCCACCCACGCCATCGGCCCCTATCTGCCGGCCGCCCTGGAGAAAGCCGGCAAGCCTTTCAAGCCGGAGGAATCCGCCTACGCTGGCACAGAAAACCCAGTTGGCAAACGTTTCCGCGGCATTGTCCGCTGGGCCATGCCGGTCGTTAAGAACGGGCAGATCACCGGGTACGTTACGCTTGCCTTGGATCACGACCACATCCGGCAGTTTTCGGATCGCCTGATGCCGACCGAACAGCGTCACACACCGATTGCCGATGCCATCAAGGGCAACTACGCCTTCCTCTGGGATCACAAGAGCCGTTCGATCTCCCACCCCCGCGACTACATGATCGTCGGCTACGACCCCAAAACCGGCCGTCCCGCTACCCCGTGGATGGACGAGGAGCTATACGCCGAATGGCAAAAGAGCGGCAAGCCCTCCGACGAGTTTCTGGCGGAAATTCCGCCTTTCCGCGACCAGAACCTGAAACGCAAACCCGCCAAGGAACTGGTGAAAGCCGGCACCATCGGACTCGATTGCCGCTACCTGAATTTCTCCCCTCAATGCGACGGCTGGAACGCTGTCACCGAACACGGCGGTTCCGGCTCCTTCGTGATTTTCTTCTCGGGCCTGTGGAAACTGACGACGGCCGCCGCTATCCCTTATCACACCGGGCAATATGCCAAATCACCCCAAGGTTTCGGCTTCGTCACCATCGGTGCCAATGTTGATGACTTCCACAAGGCGGCCAGCGATACGGCGGTCAAGATCAACACGCTAGTCGGCGAAAAGGATAGTCAACTCAAGTCCGAGCGCAGTCACCTGCTCAACAACATCCAGCAGAGTCTGACCACCACCGCCGCCGGCCTGTGGGGCTCAACCTTGGTCATGATCATCGTCGTGATCGGCATCGCCGTGTGGATGGCCAATCTGCTGACGACGCGCATCACCTCGATGATCGATGGCATCCATGCTTTCCAGGGAGGCGACCTGAAGCGCCGACTGGATGCCTCGTCGACGGATGAAATGGGAGAACTGGCCAACTCCTTCAACCGAATGGCCGACTCGGTCGAAGAGTCGTTCAAGCGACTGGAAGACGCCAGAGAAAAAGCCGAAGAAGCCAATCGCCAGAAAACGGCCTTCCTGGCCACGATGTCGCACGAACTGCGCACCCCGCTGAACGGCATCATCGGCTTTGCCGACCTGCTCAAACTCGAGCTGGAAAACCCCGAGCAGCAGGAATACGCCAAAGTCATTTTCCAGTCAGGCCAACACCTGCTCGAACTGGTTACCGAAATTCTCGACCTGGCCAAGATCGAAGCGGGTGAAATGACCTTCAACATGGTCGATACGGCGCTCCCCCCACTGATTGCAGAATGTGCCGCCATCCATCGGCGGAGCGCGGAAAGCAAGGGAATTCCCTTGCTGCTGGAAGCGGGCGAAATCCCCTCAAGCCTGCCGGTCGACAGCTTGCGCTTTAAACAAGTCCTGAACAATCTGCTGAGCAATGCGGTCAAATTCACGCAACACGGCGAAATCAATGTTTCCTATGGAGTCAGCGACAGCTATGTTTTCATTGCCGTCAGAGACAGCGGCCCCGGCATCCCCAAGGAAAGTCAGACGATGGTCTTCGAGAAGTTCAAACAACTGGAAAACTTCCTGACGCGCGAACATGGAGGAACCGGCCTCGGCCTGGCCGTCGCCAAACAGCTGATGGAAGGCATGGGAGGACGAATCACCCTGGACTCCATCGTCGGCGAAGGCTCGACTTTCACCGTATTCCTGCCGCTGAAAGGCAAAAATGACTGAACGTCTCGCCTTGGTTGTCGACGATAACGCCACCAACCGCCTGCTTGCTGCAGCCATCCTGAAAAAACTCGGCTGGTCGGTCAGCGAGGCCGAAAGCGGAGAGCAAGCCCTGGCACTGGCCGCGAAAACCCAATTCCGATTCATTCTGCTCGACATCAGCATGCCTGGGCTGTCCGGCGAGGAAACCTGTACCCAGCTACGGACCATGCCGGATGGTCGGACGACATGCATCGTCGCCTACACGGCACATGCCTTTCCCGAAGAGCGCAACCGCATTCTGGCGGCCGGGTTTGACGACATGCTGATCAAGCCATTCAGCCGCCTTCAACTGGAAACTCTGCTGCAAGGCCTGTGACTCAGCTTAGACAAACCGGACAGCGACCGACACAGCGGCGTATAATGCCGCCCCATGTCTGAAATCAATACCTTAGGCGCCGAAACGGCTGCCACTCCAGCGGCCGAAGCGGCCCCCGACATCACCTTCGCCGAACTGGGCCTGGCGCCCGAGATTCTGCGCGCCGTTACCGAGATGGGCTACACCAAGCCGACGCCGATTCAGGCCAAGGCCATCCCGCTCGTCATCGGCGGCAAGGACATCATGGGCGGGGCGCAGACCGGGACCGGCAAAACCGCGGCCTTCACGCTGCCTATCCTGCAGCGCATCCTGCCCTTCGCCAGCAGCAGCCCTTCGCCGGCCAAGCATCCGGTACGCGCCCTGATTCTGGCGCCGACCCGCGAACTGGCCCTGCAGGTGTTCGAGTCGGTCAAGGACTACAGTAAGCACACCCCACTACGCGCCATGTGCGCCTTTGGCGGCGTCGATATCAAGCCGCAGATCGCCGAATTGAAGAAGGGCGTCGAAATTCTCGTCGCCACGCCGGGTCGTCTGCTCGACCACGTCGAGAACAAGAGTGTCAGCTTCAACTCGGTACAGGCACTGGTCCTCGACGAAGCCGACCGCATGCTCGATATGGGTTTCATCCCGGACGTCACGCGCATTCTCAACATGCTGCCACAGCAGCGGCAAAGCCTGCTGTTCTCGGCCACCTTCTCGGAAGAAATCAAGAAGCTGGCCGACACCATGTTGACCTCACCGGTGCTGGTCGAAGTGGCACGACGCAACCAGGTTTCGGAAACGATTACCCACCGCGTGCACCCTGTTTCTGAATACGGCAAGCGCGGCCTGCTCACCAAGTTGCTGAAATCCGGCGAAATTCGCCAGTGCATCGTGTTCATGCGCACCAAGCAGGGCTGTTCGCGGCTGACTCGCGAATTGCAGCGCGCCGGCATCAAGGCCGATGCCATCCACGGCGACAAGAGCCAGCTCGACCGGATCAAGGCGCTCGACGCCTTCAAGGCCGGCGAAACGCACGCCCTGATCGCGACCGACGTTGCCGCTCGCGGCCTGGACGTGGATGACCTGCCTTACGTCATCAACTATGAACTGCCGCACACGCCCGAGGATTACGTGCACCGGATCGGCCGTACCGGCCGCGCCGGCAAGATGGGTAATGCCATTTCACTGGTCAGCGCCCACGAGGTCTGCTATCTGGTCGATATCGAGAAGCTGATCAAGCGCCCGATCGAGCAGGTTGAAGTGGCTGGCTTCGAAGCGGAGCCGGAATACGAATACCCTCCGGGCAACAAGAAAAAGCGTACGGCCCCTCCGCCCAAGGCCCCGCTTGCCCACAAGCCGGAGCGCACCGATCGACGCGGCCAGCGCCGCAATCCGATGATCGCCGCCGATGGCTTCGACTTCAGCAAGCCCTATGAGGAAAAGCTCGAACCCATGGGCGAAGTGCCGGATTCGCCGACGGCGCCGGCCAAGCCGGACCCGCACAAACCGAAGCGGGTGGTCGCCGCGCTCCTCGGCGGCCTTGGCCGCAAGAGCTGACCCACTCAAACAAGAACGGCGCCTGCAGGCGCCGTTTTCATGTCATTTCGCGGCGCCCGGAGCGCGTGGCACGAAGCCGGCCGGCGGTTTCGGTTTGGCTTCCGGCACCTCGACCAGCTTGATGATGGCGATGGAAACGTTATCGCCGTTACCGCCGGAACGCTGACGCGCCTTTTCGATCAGGATTTCGCAGGCCTGACGCGCCGAGTTGTCGGCCACCAGCGTCGCCAGTTCGACATCGTCGAAATAAGCCCATAGACCGTCGGAGCAAAGCACGAAGGCATCGCCGCCAAGCAACTCGCCGACTTCGGCAAAGTCGAATTTCGGCTCGTCCTGCCCGCCCAGCGAGGTCAACAGCACATTGCGGTTCGGGTGAGTGGCTGCCTGCTCAAGCGTGATGCGCCCGGTGGCCAGCAGATGTTCGACGTAGGAATGATCGACCGTCCGTTGCACCAGCTGCTTGCCGCGGAAATGATAGAGACGGCTGTCCCCGCAATGCGCCCAGGTAATCGTCTTCGGCTGCAGCAACAACATGACTGCCGTGCTGTGCGGATCTTTTTCATTGATGAAGCGCGATGCCTTGATCATCGTGTGCGCCTCGCGCATGCTGTTTTCCAGCATGCAGCGCGGCACTTCGTCATCCGGCGAAAAATGCTCGAGATTGGTCTTGGCGGTGTGGATCACCTGCTCAGCGGCCAGCGCCCCACCGGTATGTCCGCCCATGCCGTCAGCCACCACCGCCAGTGCCACGCCACGTCGGCGCGGGTGCGCCAGTATGGCGACACGGTCCTGCTGCTCCTTGCGATCCCCTTGGTGCTGCGCCGCGCATGCGTCGATTGCTATCGGCATCCCCTCTCCTTTCCAGAGGAAAGACTATCACGAAAGCTCCGGGGCGCGCTTAACATAGTCGTGACAATTGGCCGCTCAATAACCCGCTTCGTGGAAGCGCTCTTTCACGATATCGACGAACTCGGGCAGAGTCTCGGCACTCAGGCCCAATTCCTCGAAAACGTGGTCGCGCACTCCGTCCCATTCCGGATTCGGCGCATGCAGATCCTGATAATGGATTTCGAAGGCCAGCTGCAGGATGGCCACCATGCTGCGCGCCTGATGGCCGGGCAATTCGGCCAGGGCATGATGGAAGCGGATGGCGTCGCAGATGAACTCCGGCAGATGCCAATGGCGCGCTACCAGATAGCCGACCACGCAATAATCGGCGTTGAACTTGCGGTCTTCCTCGGCCAGATCCACCCAGCGACCGGGTTCGCCCAGGCCCATTGCCGCGCAATAGACGGGAAAGCGCTGCATCAGCAAGGGCACGCCGCAATCGTGAAAGACGCCCGCCAGATAGGCTTGATCCGGAAAGATATTGCATACCGTGATCCGTTCGTCGGCGACCAGCATGGCCAACTGCGCGATACGCTGCGAGCGTGACCAGAAAGCCTCGTAGACCTGCTTGTTCTTCTTCAAGTCGCCGGCCTGGGTCATGGCGATGGCCTGGACCAGGTTGAAGGTCTGCTGGATGCCGACCGCATGCAGAATCTGTTCGACCGAGTCGATCGGCTGGTGCTGCCGATACGCCGGGCTGGCCACCACCTTGAAAAGTAACGCCGTCACGCCGGGATCCTGCTCGATCACCCGCGCCAGCCGGCGAACATCCATTTCCTTGCGCGCCATGTGCTTGCGCAGCTCTTCGAGTACCTGCGGCTGCGGCGGTATCTTCACGCCACCTTCGAGCAAACGGCGCACGCGCGCAGCATCATCCTCACCCAGACTGCGGGTGAGCTCGTAAATCGAATTTCCCTGAATCACGAAAGTATCTCGTCTATCAACTCTATCCAGTGCCTGACTGGCGTTTCGCTACCGGACTGCAAATGGGTCAGGCAACCGATATTGGCCGTGGCGATCACGGCCGGGAGGCCGGCATGCAGCGCGGCCAGCTTATTATCCCGCAACTTGCCGGCGATTTCCGGTTGCAGCACGGAATAAGTGCCGGCCGAACCGCAGCACAAATGGCTGTCGGCCACCGGCGTCAGCTCGTAGCCCGCCGCCGTCAGCAATTCCTCGACCACGCCGCGCACCTTCAAGCCATGCTGTAGCGTGCAGGGCGAATGGAAAGCCAACTTGCCGCGCGGCGCGGCACGTTGTGCTAGGGCCGCGATGAGCGCTGCCTTCTCGGCCAACAACACTTCGGCCGGATCACGGCAGAGCTCGCTGATTTTTGCCGCTTTTTCACTGTACACCGCAGCTTCGGCCAGGATGTGGCCGTAATCGCGCACCTGCACGCCACAGCCGGAAGCAGTGACGACAATCGCTTCGACACCGGCCTCGATATGCGGCCACCACGCGTCGATATTGCGCCGCATGTCGTCCTTGGCCGGCTCCGGATCGTTCAGATGGAAGCGCACCGCGCCGCAACAGCCAGCCTTGTCCGCCTCGAACAACTCGATGCCCAGACGATCCAGCACGCGCGCCGTCGCCGCATTGATATTCGGCGCCAGCGCCGGCTGCACGCAACCGGCCAGCGCTAGCATGCGGCGGGCGTGCTTGCCTTTCGCCGGCCAGGCCTTGGCTGCCGGTTGGGCCGGCGGCAGCTTGTCGGCCAAAGCCGACGGCAAAAGCGGACGCAAGGCGCGCCCAACGCCGACCGCCGCACTGAACAGCGCGGTATTGGGCAACACGGCCTTCAACAACTGACGGGGCAATGCCTCCTTCAGCGGGCGCTTCAGCTTGCGCTCGACCACCTCGCGCCCAATGTCCAGCAGATGGCTGTATTTGACGCCCGATGGGCAGGTCGTTTCGCAGGAACGACAGGTCAGGCAACGGTCGAGGTGGGTACGCGTCTTTTCGGTGACCTCCTTGCCCTCCAGCACCTGCTTGATCAGGTAGATGCGACCGCGCGGCCCATCCAGCTCGTCACCCAGCAATTGGTAGGTCGGGCAGGTGGCGGTGCAGAAGCCGCAGTGCACGCATTTGCGCAGGATATCCTCGGCCACCTGGCCGGCACGGCTCTCCCGGATGAAATCGGCGAGTTTCGTATCCATCAGAACTCCGCGTAAAGACGGCCGGGGTTGAGGATGCCGCGCGGGTCGAAGGCTTTTTTCAGGCGGCGGTGCAGGGCCAGCAAGGCCGGCGACAACGGCGCGAAGGCATCCTCGCGGCAACGCAGCGATTCGGGCGCACGGTAGAGCGTGGCGTGACCGCCCGCTTGCATCGCACGCTCGCGAATCCCGGCCGGCTCCCCTCCATACCAGCGCAGGCTGCCGCCCCATTCGATGGCGCGCAGATCGTCGAGGCCGAGATCGGCAGCCGTCGAAGGCAAAGCGACGCGCCACAACACGTTGCCGGCGTAAGCGGCATGCGTTTGCTCGCGGATGGAAATCCAGTGTTTTTGGCCGTGCACCGCGCCCCGTAGTAAGTCCCCTTGGGGGATGGGAGTACCGCCCAGCTTTCGACACGCGGCATCAACCGCCGCCTGCGCGCCGGAAAGGCGCAGCCAGAGTTGGCCCTCATGCCAGAACGAGGCCGAAATCGGCAAGGGCTGACCGCCCCAGGCATTCAGCCGACGGATCGCTTCGGCAGCATCGCACTCGAAGAGCAGCGTCGTCTCAGCGACTGGTTGCGGCAGCACCTTGAGGGTCACTTCGGCCAGCACACCGAGCGTGCCGAGGCTACCCGCCAGCAAGCGCGAAACATCGTAGCCGGCCACGTTCTTCATGACCTGCCCGCCGAAGTTCAACACCTGCCCGCTGCCGTCCACCAACTTGGCCCCGAGCACGAAATCGCGCACCGCCCCGGCCTGCTGCCGACGCGGGCCGGACAAGCCGGCCGCGACGCAGCCGCCCACCGTCGCCCGGCCGCCGAATTGCGGCGGCTCGCAGGCCAGCATCTGCTTCTTCTCGGCCAGCGCCGCTTCGATCTCGGCCAGCGGCGTACCACAACGCGCGGTCAGGTACAGCTCGGTCGGTTCGTAGGCGACGATGCCGCGATGGGCCGAGACATCCAGCACCTCGCCGGCCAGCAAGCCGCCGTAGAAATCCTTGCTACCGCCGCCGCGCACGCGCAACGGGGTGTGATTGTCGTGGGCCGCCCGGACGGCGTTAACGATGTCGTCAAGCTGCATCAGAAGCGCTCCAGTTCCGGGAATTTGATTTCGCCATGATGCACATGCATGCGTCCATATTCGGCGCAACGGTGCAGGCTGGGCACGGCCTTGCCGGGGTTGAGCAGGCCCTCGTCGTCGAAGGCCGACTTGATGCGGTGGAAGGCCGCCAGTTCGGGCGTCGTGTATTGCACGCACATCTGGTTGATCTTCTCGACACCCACGCCATGCTCGCCGGTAATCGAGCCGCCCAGCGCCACCGACAATTCCAGAATCTCCGCACCGAAGGCTTCGGCTTTTTCCCAGTCGCCGGGTTTGGACATGTCGTACATGATCAGCGGATGCAGGTTGCCGTCGCCAGCATGAAATACGTTGGCGCAGCGCAAACCATATTTCTTTTCCATCTCGGCGATGGACGAAAGCATTTCGGCCAGCCGCTTGCGCGGGATGGTACCGTCCATGCAGTAATAATCCGGCGTGATGCGTCCGACCGCCGGAAAAGCGGCCTTGCGCCCCGCCCAGAAACGCAGGCGCTCGGCTTCGGATTGGGAAACGCGAATATCGCGCGCTCCGGCCGCCGTCAGCACCTCGCGCACACGGGCGATTTCCTCGGCCACTTCCTCCGGCGTGCCGTCCGATTCGCAGAGCAGGATGGCCTCGGCCTCCAGGTCGTAGCCGGCTTTGACAAACGGTTCGACCGCGGCGGTCGCCGGCTTGTCCATCATCTCCAGCCCGGCCGGGATGATGCCGGCAGCGATGATCGCCGCCACGGCATCGCCGGCCTTGGCGACATCGTCGAAGGAAGCCATCACCACCTGCGCCAGCTCGGGCTTGGGCACCAGCTTGACGGTCACTTCGGTGACCACGCCGAGCATGCCTTCCGAGCCGATGAACAAGGCGAGCAGATCGTAACCCGGCGCATCCGGCCCTTCGCCGCCAATCTCGAACACCTCGCCCTCGATGCTGATGACGCGCACGCGCAGCACGTTATGCACAGTCAGGCCGTATTTCAGGCAATGCACGCCGCCCGAGTTTTCGGCCACATTGCCGCCCAGCGTGCAGGCGATCTGCGAGGAGGGATCGGGCGCGTAATAGAGGCCGTGCGGGGCGGCGGCTTCGGACACCGCCAGATTGCGCACGCCGGGCTGAACCACGGCCAGCCGCGCCAGCGGATCGACGCGCAGAATCTTGTTGAAGCGCGCCAGCGACAGCACGACGCCCTGCGCATGCGGCCGCGCACCACCCGACAGGCCCGTTCCCGCACCGCGGGCGACGACCGGCACGCCGAGCTGATGGCAGGTGCGCAACACGTCGATCACCTGCCCCTCGTTTTCCGGCAGGCAAACCGCCATCGGCATCTCGCGAAAGGCCGTCAGGCCATCGCACTCGTAGGGGCGCAGGTCCTCGTCGTCATGCAACAGGCAATGCCGGGGTAGGATGCCCTGCAGGCGACGAATCAGCGTGTCTCGCTCCGTGTGGAAATCTTTGTCTTTTTCTAGCATGGGCTCATTCTACGCCGACGAGGAAGGCGCGAAAGTCATTCACGTTTGTCAGCGTCGGCCCGGTGACGAGGAGATCATCGAGGCCGGCAAAGAAGCCCCAGGCATCGTTATTCGCCAGACATGCCGAGCCATCCAGGCCTCGTTGGCGCGCCCGAAATAGCGTATCAGGGCCGATGAAAGCACCGGCGTTGTCTTCCGAGCCGTCGATGCCGTCGGTATCCGCCGCCAGCGCATGGATACCGGGCGCGCCACCGAGGGCCATGGTGGCGCCGAGCAGCAATTCCGTATTGCGCCCACCGCGCCCCTGGCCGCGCACGGTCACCGTCGTCTCGCCGCCCGACAGCAGGACGCATGGTTTTTGGGCCGGAAAGCCATGTGCACCGCAGGAGCGAGCCATGCCGGCCAGCACCTTGCCCACTTCGCGGGCCTCGCCCTCCAGCGCATCTCCGAGGATCAGCGGTTCGATGCCCAGCCGACGCGCTTCGACGGCAGCGGCCTCCAGCATCTGGCGTGGGCTGGCAATCAGGCGATAGCTCGAAGCGGCCAGCCGTGGCTCGCCGGGCTTGGGCGTTTCCAGTTCGCCGGAGGCCAAGCGCGCACGAATGGATTCCGTCACGGCGATGCCATAGAAGTCGAGCAGACGCAGCGCCTCGGCGCAGGTGGTCGGATCAGGCACGGTCGCGCCAGAGGCGATAACCGCAGGGGCGTCGCCCGGTACATCCGAAATCGCCAGGGTCAGCACCGGAGCCGGCCAGGCGGCAGCCGTCAGCCGACCGCCCTTGATGGCCGACAGATGCTTGCGCACGCAGTTGATCTCGCCGATGCTGGCGCCGCATTTGAGCAGCGCGGAGGTGAGCGCCCGCTTCTCCGCCAAGCTCACGCCAGCCGCCGGGGCAGCGAGCAAGGCCGAGCCGCCACCGGAGATCAGGGCCAGCACGCGATCAGCCGGCGATAGGTTCGAAACCATGGTCAGAATGCGCGCCGCGGCCTGCTCGCCGGCTGCATCCGGCACAGGATGCGCCGCCTCGACAATTTCGATGCGCTCGCACGGCACGCCGTGACCGTAGCGAGTGACGACCAGCCCTTCGAGCGGCCCGGCCCAGGCATCCTCAACGGCTCGCGCCATGGCCGCCGAGGCCTTGCCGGCGCCGATGACGATCAATCGCCCGCCGGGTCCGGGCGGGGTCAATTCGGCCAAAGCCGGCGGCACACAAAGCGCCGGATCGGCCGCCGCGATCGCCGCATCGAACAGCCGGCGCAAAATCGTGCGAGCGCTCACTTGCGCATCCAGCCCAGGCTGGCTACGGTTGTCGTCAGCGGCTTGTATTCGCAGCCGACCCAGCCGGCGTAGCCCAGGCGGTCGAGCAGTTCGAACAAATAGGGGTAATGAATTTCGCCGGTACCCGGCTCGTGTCGCCCCGGGTTATCGGCGATCTGCACATGGCCGATATTCGCCAGATAGGCCTCGATGGTGCGCGCCAGGTCCCCCTGGATGATCTGCGCATGATAGAGATCGAGCTGCAATTTCACATTGCTGCGGTGCACGGCCTCCAAGAGCCGAAAACCACGCGCAATGTCGTCCAGCCAGTAACCCGGCATGTCGATGCGGCTGTTGATCGGTTCGATCATCACCGTCGCCCCCACCGTCGCCAAACGGTCGGCGGCGTATTGCACGTTGGCGATGTAGGTGGCTTCGATTTCGGCCTCGTCGTAGCCGGCCGGACGCAGCCCGGCCATGCAATGCACCCGCTCACAATCGAGCACCATCGCGTAGTTCACCGCCTGCTCGACGCTCTCGGCAAATTCTCCCTGGCGGTGCGGCAAACAGGCCAGCCCGCGCTCGCCGGCTGCCCAGTCGCCCGGCGGCAAATTGAACAGCACCTGCTCCAGATCGTTGTCGCGTAGCCATTCGGCGATGTCATGCGCCGGCCACTCATAAGGAAACAGGTACTCGACGCCTTGGAATCCGGCCTGTGCCGCCTTGGCAAAGCGCTCGGGGAAAGGTACGTCCGAGAAAAGAAAACTGAGATTGGCTGCGAACTTTGGCATGGCGACGACAGTCTTTAGGGCGGACGAAAAGTATAATCTGCCGACCTTCAGGAGAGAGCAACGTGAGCGACAACCAAAACAACACCGAGACCGAACGCAAGGGCAACCGCCTGTCCAAGATCGTCACCCGCACCGGCGACGCCGGCACCACAGGTTTGGGCGACGGCAGCCGGACCACCAAGGACAGCCTGCGCATCGACGCCATCGGCGAAGTCGACGAGCTCAACTCCAGCATCGGCCTGCTCCTTTGCGAAGACCTGCCGGCCCGCGTGCGCGCCGCCCTGCTCGACATCCAGCATGACCTGTTCGACCTCGGCGGCGAATTGTGCCTGCCCGGCATGGCGGTCATGAAAGACGCGCAAGTCGCCCGCCTGGAGGAACTGGCCGACGAATTCAACCACGACCTGCCGATGCTGAAGGAATTCATCCTGCCCGGCGGCACCCGCCCGGCGGCAGTGGCCCATCTGTGCCGCACGGTCTGCCGCCGCGCCGAACGCAGCATGGTCCGCCTGAACAGCGCCGAGCCGCTTTCCGATGCCGCGCGTCGCTACGTCAACCGCCTGTCTGACCTGCTGTTCATTCTCGGCCGCCTGCTCAACCGCGCCGGTGGCCGCGGCGACGTGCTCTGGCAAAAGGGCAAAAATGCCGCTTGATTCCTGCTTGGCGCTTGCTCCCATGGGAAATTCAGCGCAATAATTTGTCCATCCAGGAGTCAGTCAGGTGTATCGCGTCGTCACCCAATATCGTGATCAAGGCAGTGCACGGCCCGTCGTCGAGCAGGGGCCGTGGCATACCTCGCGCGAATCCGCCGAGGAATGGGCGGATCGCTTGCGCGGGATGGGTTATGTCGTCCACATCCAAACCCAGGGCAAGGGCGCCATGGCCGAACAGGACGACAATCACATGCTGGCTGCCGCCCTGGCCAACATGGCCTGAGCGGCATTCGGCAGATTACTCGGCTGCTTCGGCCACGCGGCGGGCACGTACCGCCTCAGCCAATTTGTCCAACACCTTCAGGCTGTCATCCCAGTTGATGCAGGCATCAGTGATGCTCTGACCGTAGGTCAGTTCCTTTTCCGGCGACAGATCCTGCCGCCCCTCGACCAGATGCGACTCGACCATGACGCCGACGATGCGCTCCTCGCCGGCAGCGATCTGCGCGGCCACGCTGTCACAGACTTCCATCTGTAGCTTGAACTGCTTGCGGCTGTTGCCGTGCGAGAAATCAACCATCAGGCGAGCCGCCAGGCCGGCCTGGGCGATTTCCTTGCTGGCCGCCTCGACGCTCGCCGCATCGTAATTCGGCTCCTTGCCGCCGCGCAGGATGACGTGGCAATCCTCGTTGCCCATGGTCGAGACGATGGCGGTATGACCGTTCTTGGTCACCGACAGGAAGTGGTGCGGCGAATTGGCGGCACGGATGGCGTCCACCGCAATCCGCATATTGCCGTCGGTACCGTTCTTGAAGCCGACCGGGCAGGACAGGCCGGAAGCCAACTCGCGATGCACCTGCGACTCGGTCGTACGCGCACCGATGGCGCCCCAGGCGATCAAATCAGCCGTGTATTGGGGCGTGATGGTGTCGAGGAACTCGGTGGCGCATGGCAGATCCATCTCGTTGATCTCGAGCAGGATGCGACGGGCCAGACGCAAGCCTTCGTTGATGCGGAAAGTATTGTCCAGACGCGGGTCGTTGATCAGGCCTTTCCAACCGACCGTCGTTCGCGGCTTCTCGAAATAGACGCGCATGACGACGATCAGGTCTTCGGCGTACTTCTCGGCCTCCTTGGCCAGCTTCTTGGCGTACTCCATCGCCGCATCGTAGTCGTGGATCGAGCATGGGCCGATCACGACCAGCAGTCGGTCGTCCGCACCGTGCAGCACGCGATGAATGGCCTGGCGGGCGGTATAGGTGGTCTGGGCGGCGCGATTCGACACCGGATACTCGCGGAAAACATGGGCGGGGGGAACCAGTTCCTTGATTTCCCGGATGCGAACGTCGTCGGTATTCGGTTTCGTTTGCGGCGTCATGACGGACCTATTCAAAATTTGCTGAAAACCCGGCATTCTACCGGATGAATATGGACAACTTCGACACCGATCCACCGTCAAATATGACGTTGCCGACCATCAAGGGGCGCGGCACGGTGGAGAATGTGCCGCACCGCTACAGCACGGAGTTGCGCGAGCCGGTCGACGACGGCTGGCAGCCGATGACGCCGGGCAAACCACAGACCCATCTGCTGATCGACAGCTCAAAGAGCATCCTCAGCCACAACGACTCCCCCGACCTGCCCTTCGAGCAATCGCTGAATCCCTATCGCGGCTGCGAACATGGTTGCGTTTATTGCTACGCCCGCCCGACGCACGCCTGGCTCGGGCTATCGCCCGGGCTCGATTTCGAAACGAAAATCTTTGCCAAGCCGGATGCCGTTCGCCTGCTGCGCGAAGCCCTGAGCAAGCCCGGTTATCGCTGCTCGCCGATCGCGCTGGGCACCGCGACCGACGCCTACCAACCGTTCGAGCGCAGCGAACGTCTGACCCGCTGCGTTCTCGAGCTTCTCCTGGAACTGAAGCATCCGGTCACCGTCGTCACCAAATCGGCGCTGATCGAGCGCGACGCCGATCTCTGGCAGGCGCTCGCCGCACAGCGGCTGGCCCACGTCACCATTTCGCTGACCACGCTGAATGGCGAACTGGCGCGCCAACTCGAACCGCGGGCCAGCGCCCCGCATGCCCGCCTGCGCGCGATGCGCACGCTGGCCGAAGCGGGTGTTCCTGTCGCGGCCTTCGTCTCACCCCTGATTCCCGGACTCAACGACCACGAACTGGAGAAATTGCTCGCTGCCGCGCATGAGCACGGGGCAAAGACAGCGAGCTATACGCTACTGCGCCTGCCGCATGAAGTCGCCGGTCTGTTCACCGACTGGCTGGATCGACATGCCCCGGAAAAAGCTGCCCGCGTCATGTCCGTACTCTACGATCTACGCGGCCAGCGCATCAACGATGCCAACTTCGGCAGCCGAATGAAAGGCATCGGCCATTACGCCGAGCTGATCCGGCAACGCTTTGACCTGGCCTGCCGGCGCCTTGGTCTTGACGAGGCGTGGCCACTACTCGAGACCGGTAGCTTCCAGGCGCCACCGGCCCCAAACGCCAGCCCCCAGCTCAGTCTGTTCTGAACACAATTACTTGGTCAGTTTCTCGTACTGGCCGACAACGCTTTCCATTTCCTCAAGTATCCGTTCACTGGTCGTCGCTACCGCCAGTTGCGGCCGCTTGTCGGCACCGCTTCTCTGAGCCAGCGCATTCTCGAAGAAGAACCACTGTTGCTTGACCAGATCCAGGCTGTCCTTAATCTGCGGCGTATTGCTTGGCGAAGCAACCAGCTCTTGCAGCGCATCGTTGAAATCCTTACGCGCCTTTTCCAATCCAGTAGCACTCTTGTCGTCCTGGATACCCCAGGCGGTCGCCTGGTAGAACTTGGCCATGCGCTGGGACAACATGCGCTGGCGACCGGAAATATTAACCAGATGCCCCGCCGTCGTTCCGGAGTGCTTTTCAAGCTGGACCGTACCCTGCTGGGCCAAGGCCAGCACCTCTTCGGAGATGGCCAGTACTTTGCGGCCGTTGTCGGGCGTCGCAGAAGCCCCGATCAGCAGATCCTTGTAGCCCAGCCAAGCCTTTTCCAACTTCAGGTAGGTTTCCTTGATCTCAGGCGTCGGCGCGTAGTTCTTCAATTCGACGAGCTGCCGGTCGAACAAGGCGACCGAGGCATCGAGAACCTTCTGGCTACGCTCGACATCGACCTGCTGACCGATCTGGAAATAGGCCTTGGCCATGCGCTGCGATAGCATACGCTCGCGACCGGCCTTATTGATGGCGGAATTGATATCCTTGATTTGCGCCCAAGCATCAGCGCCAGTAAAAACGAGAACGAGCGGGAACAAAAAGCCCAGTAGGGACTTCATGAGGCCTCCGGAAATTCATTTGTCAAGGCGACAACATACGGGCTTCCCTTGTCGGGAAACCATGATATGTATCAACAATGTTTCTGGACTGTACGTACTACCTAGTTAAGGCAGCTGCGTCAGATAGTTGGCGATAGCCGCAACGTCTTCGTTTTTCAATCCGGCAGTCGCGATGGTCATCAGCTGGTTGTTACGTACGCCAGTGTTGTCGCGATAACGGATGATGGAAGTTTGCAGATAGGACGAACGTTGTCCCGCAAGACGCGCAATGGCCTCATTGCCGCGCGCCTGGTCACCATGACAACGGACGCAGAGCTTGCCGAAAAGCTCCTTGCCGCGGGCCACTTGGGCCGGATCAGCCTTGCCCGGCGGTACCGGGACGCTGGCGTAATACGCAGCGATCTGCAAGCGTTCCTCGTCTTTGAGGACCTTGATCAGACCTTGCATGAACTGATCCTTGCGTTCCCCTGCACCAAACTTGCGTATCTGCTCGAGCAAGTACGCAGCATTCTGCCCCGCCAGGTTCGGCACCTCAGCCATTTTGCTGACGCCGTCCTCGCCGTGACAATTGGCACAGAAGAAAGAAGCTTTCTTGCCTGCCTCCACCGCCGCCTTCAGCGCCGCCGGGTCGCCCTGTACGGCCTTTAATCGCTCCTGAAGCTCAGGTTGCGCTATCGCCGACGAACAAACCAACAGACCCGCCAACAGGCTTAGTAGACGCATGCCCACCTCCGTCATAATGTCTAGACATTATGCCGTACCCCCAACAATGAGTCCATCGATTCGCAATGTTGGCTGCCCCACGCCGACCGGCACGCTCTGGCCATCCTTGCCGCAAGTGCCGACGCCCGGGTCGAGTGTGAGGTCGTTGCCGATCATCGAGACCCGCGTCATGGCCTCCGGCCCGTTGCCGATCAGCGTTGCGCCCTTGATCGGACGCGTCACCTTGCCATCCTCGATCAAATAAGCCTCGCTCATCGAGAAGACGAACTTGCCGCTGGTGATGTCGACCTGACCGCCGCCGAAGTTGGCGGCATAGATGCCCTTCTTGACCGAGCCAATGATCTCCAGCGGATCGTGCTCGCCGGCCAGCATCATGGTATTGGTCATGCGCGGCAGCGGCAGGTGGGCGAAGGATTCGCGCCGGCCGTTGCCGGTCGGGGCGACACCCATCAGGCGGGCATTCAGGCTGTCCTGCATGTAACCCTTGAGGATGCCGTCCTCGATCAGCACGGTACGCTGGGTCGGATTGCCTTCATCATCGATGGTCAGCGAGCCGCGGCGGTCGGCGATGGTGCCGTCGTCGATCACGGTGACGCCCTTGGCGGCGACGCGCTGGCCGACGCGACCGGAGAAGGTCGAGCTGCCCTTGCGGTTGAAATCGCCTTCCAGCCCATGACCGACCGCCTCGTGCAGCAGAATGCCGGGCCAACCGGCACCCAACACCACCGTCATCTCACCGGCGGGCGCCGGTTCGGCATGCAGATTGACCATGGCCTGATGCACGGCCTCCTTGGCGTAACGCTGCAACACTTCGTCGTCGAAATAGCCGAAATCGAAACGACCGCCGCCGCCCGAGGCCCCTTGTTCGCGCTTGCCGTTCTCCTCGACGATGACCGAGATGGAGCAGCGCACCAGCGGGCGCACATCGGCGGCCAGACGGCCGTCGGAGCCGGCAACGAGGATCACCTCGTACTCACCGGCCAGCGAGGCCATGACCTGTACGACGCGCGGGTCAATGGCACGGGCGAAGCCTTCCAGACGCTCCAGCAGCTTGACCTTGGCCTCGGCCGGCAACGAGGCCAGCGGATCGTTCGGCAGGTAGAGCGGCGTTGCTGCGGTGTACGGGCGCAAAGTGGGCAAAATGCCCGTCTGCCCAGCGGCGGCGATGGCGCGCACGGCTTGGGCGGCATCGGTCAATGCCGCCGCGCTGATATCGTCGGAATAGGCAAAGGCCGTCTTCTCGCCGGAAATCGCCCGCACGCCGACGCCCTGGTCGATGTTGAAGCTGCCCGATTTGACGATGCCTTCGTCCAGGCTCCACGCCTCGGAGCGCGAGTACTGGAAGTAGAGATCGGCGTAATCGACCTGGTGCGTCAGGATCTGGCCGAAGGTGCGCGACAGGTCCGACTCGCCGAGCGAGAACGGCGTCAGCAGCAGGGATTCGGCTTGTGCCAGGAGATTGGCTTGGGTCATGCGGACTTCCTCAAAGTTTGCGGTGAGCGAGCGCCGGCAGGCTCTCGCGAATTTCTGCGATGCGTTGGTGGTCGAGATCGGCAATGACGACGCCCGGCCCCTTCATTTTGCGATCCAGGACTTCGCCCCAGGGATCGACGATCATGCTGTTGCCGTGCGTCTGGCGACCGTTTTCATGCGTACCGCCCTGTCCGACCGCCAGCAGGTAGCATTGGTTCTCGATGGCGCGGGCGCGCAGCAAGATTTCCCAGTGCGCCCGGCCGGTGGTGTCGGTGAAAGCGGCCGGCATCAGGATCAGATCGACTGGCCCGAGCGAACGATAGAGCTCGGGAAAGCGCAGGTCGTAGCAGATCGACAGGGCAATCCGGCCATAAGGCGTATCGACGGCGACCGGCGTGTCGCCCGGCTCGATGAAAGCCGACTCGTTGTAAGACTCCGCGCCCTTCTTGAAACCGAAGAGGTGAATCTTGTCGTAACGCGCGACGCAATCACCGCCGTGATTGAAAACGAGGCAGCTGTTGCGCATCAGGTGCGGCTGCGAGGCCGAGAGCGGAATAGAGCCGGCGACGATCCACACTTCGTGGCGCGCCGCCGTGGCGGCCAGCCAGTCCTGCACCGGGCCGTTGCCATAGGGCTCGCGGGCACGGACGCGGTCGGCATCGGCCGCGCCAATGATGGGAAAGTACTCGGGCAAAACGACCAGCTGCGCACCCTGATCGACGGCATCCTCGATCAGCCGACCGGCCGTTTCCAGGTTCTCGTCCACGCGCGGGCCAGACACCATCTGGATCGCGGCAATGCGGCAATTCTGCTTGCTCATTCCTTTTTTTCCTCTTCGACCGCCGCCTCCGGAACAGCCTGCTCCGCTGGCACGGCCTTCTCATCCTTGCCCGTTTTGTCGATCTGCGGATCGCCCCAGGTGCCGGTCACATGATAGCGGTAGCTGAACAACCGGTTCAGCGGTTTCTGCAACACCGTATTGGCGACCAGCGCAGCAGCGCCCGCCACCGGGTTGAGCATCACCGCTCCGACACCGACCGCCGCCAGGCCACCGAGTTCCGGGCGGACCACGACATTCAGGTCCTGCGTCTCGCGCTCCAGGTTGGTTTCGCCCTGGATATCGACCTGCGCCGCCGGCCCGTAAATACGTAGAGGCTCGACGGTGCGCATAACGCCGCTGCGGATTACTAGCTTGCCGTCGATGCTGTCGAAAGCCAGGCCATCGCTGAAGATATCGCGAAAATCCAGGGTCAGGCGACGCGGCAGGGACTGCAACGAAATCAGCCCAAGCAACTTGCCGACGCCCGGCTCCAGCTTGTTGAACTGCCCCTTGGCCGCCTCGACACTCATCTGGCCGCTCAGCGAGGGGTAATCGATGCCGGTCAGCGGCCCAAACCATTGCAAATCGCCCTTCAGCGTCGCCGTACCGCGGCGCACCGCATTGGCGTAACCGAGACGGTCCAGCAACTTACCGATATCGTGGGCATTCAATTCGAAATCGAGGCGGGTCCGGTGACGCCCGGTATTGACCCACGTCCCCTTGCCGGTTAGCGAACCGTCCGGATTAGCCAGGTTCAGGCGATCGAGCTGCCAGGCACCCTTGTCGTTGCGTGCCTTAAGTTCCAGCTTGCCAAGCGCCTTGTCGCCGACATGCAAGTCATCCACGCTCAGGTTCATGCCAGGCAGCGAATTGACCAGCGACGACGAACCATTGCCACCGCCAGCTTCGCTCGCCGGCCGCACATAAAGACGCTTCAGGTTGCCCTCGACCCAGCCGTCGCCGGTGCCACGCCAGAAGATGTCACCCGCTGCTTCCTTGGTATTCAGCGCGATCTGCCAGCCACCGTCGCGCGGCCGCAGACCGACCTCGACCTGGCTGTAATCGCGGCCAAGCAGGTGCAATTGCGGCGTACGCAAGGAAACCAGGGCCAGATCGAGGCCACCGCTGGCGGCATCGCTACCATTGCCATTGCCGTTCTCGGGCAGGAAATTGCGCCAGGCGTCGGCATCGATGCGCGGCGTCCACACACGGATGGCCAGGCCCTTGTCCGGCAGGCGCGGTTCGGCATCGCCGACGGCGAACACGCCACGCTCCCAATTCTCGCCACGGCGGATGACCAGCCCCTGCGCCACCTTGCCCAGCGTGATGCGGTACTGCTCGCGTTGCGCATCCGGCTGCGTGCGTTCGATGCGCAAGGCGAGCGGGGTCGTCGCGGTCTTGTTCAGCGGATCGGGCAAGGGCGAACTGATGCCGAGCAGGTTCGACTCGACCACCACGTCGGCATTGCGCTTGCGCACCGCCACATCGGCCTTCCAGGTCGAACTGCCGGCCAGGTGATTGATCAGCGGCCAACCGAAGTGCTTGCTCACTTCCGCCATTTGCGCCGTACCGGAAGCCTGCACCGCCACCTTGTCGCCGACACTGCGGACCAGCACCTTGACCGGCCCACCGAAGGCACGCCCGGTCAGATCGGGTGCATCGACGCTCTTTTCGGTAATCGCCAAGCGGCCATTCACCTGCATGATCGGCGGCAAACCGGCCAGCGGTTGCAGTTGGTTGTTCTGGAAATGGTAGGTGCCGCGCACCTTGGTATCGAGTGCGTGACGGAGCGGAATATCGAGATCGAGGTCGAGGCGTCCGTTGCCGCTCGCTTTCATGTCGTCGGTGAAGCGGTCAATGGCCTGCGCGACCGGGCTCTGGCTGACGAAACGCAGGAACTCGGTAGTCGGCCCCTGGGCGATACCGCGCACCAAGAGCATTTCCTCGTGCGACTCGAAATCCGGGATTTCGACGGTCACGCCGGAAAGGTTGGCACCAAAGATCGCCCCCTTGCGTGCAGAAATCTTCATGCCGATACCGAAACTCATGTCGGCGTCGATGCCGTCGATGGCCGGCCAGCCAGGTGCGTAGTCGATCTTGGCGTTGTTCGCCTTGGCCGTCACCAGGAACTTGCCGGTTGCCGGATCGCGGAAAGGGAAATCCTTCAGGTTGCCCTTCAGCACCAGCCGCCCCTCGGAGGCCTTGCCGGCAACGATGCCGCGCTTCAGCCAGTTGCGCGCATCGACATTGACCACGCGCGGCATGTAACGCCAGACCGCGGTGCCGTCAGCCTTGTCGATAACGGCAGTTAGATCGATTTCGCCCGGCCCGTCGCCGGTGTAACGGTAGCTGCCGCGCGCCGAACCGGTCGCATCCTTGCCGCTGAAATCAAGCTTTTCCAGTTTGACGTCGGTCGCGCCCTTGTCGTTCTTCCAGCTTACCTTGGCCTTCAAGCGCTCGAAGCCGATATCCGGCTCGGGGAAAACCGCCGGCAAGGACAGGTGCGACACGGCCGAATCGAGCACCAGATCGCCCGCCTTCTCATTGACGTCGATATTGCCTGACAAACCGCCGGCGCCGGGGAAGTAGCCATCGGCCTCGACGCCGAGTTCGCTGAATCCCGCGGCCAGACTGTAGCGGCTCAAGACCTCGCCCTGCTGCGTCCAGCTCGTGCGCAATTCGGCAATGCGCCCCTGCGGCCGATATTTGTCGAGCAGTTGGCGGCTGTTGTCGTCGAGCGGCAAATAGGCCGCCAGCTTGGCCAAGGCGCCGAGGTCTACGAAATTTGCCCTGGCGTTGCCGTGCACCGCAGCAGTCTTGGGATTTTCCCGCCACTCCAGCTGGAAATCGCTCGGCGCCACGCGCAAACCGTCACGCGTCTGCAATTCGACCTTCTTGCCGAGGACGGCCCATTCGTTGGCCTTGTAGCGCCCTTCGACACGGCCACGCAGGCTGGCCAGATCGAGTTCCGGCAGCTTTCGGCCGAAGCGGATGCGCAGCTCCTCGAGCGCCACGTCGGCCGTCACCTTGCCCTCGCCGTCGTCAAGGTCGCCCCAGACGCGCACCGCGCCTCGGCCTTGCGGCAGATGCACCGGATAATCCACCCAGGCGCGCCAGCCGGCCAGGTCGGCGTAATCCAGCTCGACGAAAATCTTGCCGGACAGGCTGTCCAGCGCCTGGCCGATATCGCCGCGTACTTCGCCACGCAGGTCGATACGCGCCGCCAGCTCGGCCGGTGGCGCCGCGGAAAGGCCGAAGCGATGGCGGCTGCCCCAGTTGTCGAGGCCGAACTGCAGATCTTCGAGCACCAGCGGCGGCGCATTGCGCTGCCGGTCGTCCCAGACGATAGTGGCGTCGCGGATGCGAATCTTCTTCTGCTCCAGCACCCACTCGGCAAAAGCCGGGTCGCTCTCGCCCTCGGTTTCCATACCGGCGACGGAAATCTTGCCGTTGACGTCACGCCGCACCTGCAATACCGGCCCGTCGATGGCCAGCAGGCCAAGGGTCGGGCGCAAGCGCCACAGCGTATCCCACGACAACACGGCTTCGACGCGGGTCAGCGCGAAGGCCGGCAATCCGTGCTTGTCGGCGACGCTGACACCGTCAAGCACCAGATCGGGGTTCAAGCCACGCCAGCGTGCATCGATACGGTCGATCCGGATCTGCTGGCCGACCGCCTTGGTCGCCGCCGCCTCGATCTCGTCCTTGTAATCGGCCACCTTGGGCAGCACGGCGAAGCGCAGCGCCACGATCAGCGCGACGAACAACAGCCAGCCGACGAAGGCCGCCCAGCCGAGCAGGCGCAGCAAACGCCCGACGCCGGGACGTGCCAGCACCGGCCACAGCCAGTGCATGCGGTGATAAAGGGCGGAACGCACCTGTTGTTGCGTGTTGTCGGCAGAAAAGCGGTCGGGGCCGGTCACTTCGACAACCGTCTTTGCCAGGAAAGGTGGTAGATCACTACAATCGAATATTGATCAAAAACGGCATTTTATCCTTTTCGGCGGTTTTGCCGCCCGTACATCATGGACACCACCCTAGATCCCCGCTGGCAGGGCGCTTTGGCCCACAGCCGTTATGTCGCCAATCTGCTGCAGGCGCGCCCCGAACTGATTGCCGAGCTGGCCGCCACCTGGCAGCAGCCGCTTTCCGAAGACCTGCTGCGTGCCCCCCTCAATCGCCAATTCGCCGACGACGACGCGGTCAAATCCGCGCTGCGTCGCCTGCGCCAGCGCGCCATGGCGCACATCACGCTGCGCGACCTGTGCGGCCTGGCGCCGCTAGCCGAAGTGGTCGAGAGCATGACCCTGCTCGCCGACGTCACCACAAATTTCGCCCTTGAGTACTACCACCGACAGCTCGCCGCCACCTACGGCGAGCCGCTCGACAAGGCCGGCCGGCCGACGCGTCTGCTGGTCATCGGCATGGGCAAGCTGGGCGGCCGCGAGCTGAACGTTTCCTCCGACGTCGATTACATCTTCGTCTATCCCGAAGAAGGCGACACTGCCGGGCCGAAATCGATCGAGAACTTCGATTTCTTCAACCGCCTCGGCAAGAAGGTCATCCAGGCCCTCGGCGACATCACCGGCGACGGTCAGGTCTTCCGCGTAGACATGCGCCTGCGTCCGAACGGCGATTCCGGCCCGCTGGTCTGCTCGCTCGACTCGCTGGAAAACTACTTCATCACGCAGGGCCGCGAGTGGGAGCGCTACGCCTGGATCAAAGGCCGCACCATGAACGCCGGCGACAGCCTGCAACCTGAATGGGTCGCCGCCATGCAGCGCATCGCCCGCCCCTTCGTCTTCCGCAAATACCTCGATTTCGGCGCCATCAACGCCATGCGCGACCTGCATGCGCAGATTCGCCGCGAAGTGGCCCGCAAGGACATGGCCGACCACGTCAAGCTTGGCCCCGGCGGCATCCGCGAAATCGAATTCATCGCCCAGGTTTTCCAGCTCATCCGCGGCGGCCGCGATCCGGCGCTGCAGATTCGCCCGACTCTCTCCGTATTGAAGCTGCTGGTCGAGCGCCAACTGATCCCGGCCGAAACCGAGCAGGAGTTGCGCGAAGCCTATGTCTTCCTGCGCCGCCTGGAACACCGCCTGCAATACGTCGCCGACGCGCAAACCCACATGCTGCCCGAAGGCGAAGCCGAGCGCGCGGTGATCGCCACCAGCATGTGCTTCGCCACTTGGGCGGAAATGTTGGCCGTTCTGGACGTGCACCGCAGCAAGGTCAGCCACCACTTCGAAGCCGTCTTCTCCGACCCCGAAGCCGGCGAGCACCCGCTGACCGGCCTGTGGCTCGGCCAGCTCGACGAAGACACCGCCATCGAAGCCTTCGGCAACCTCGGCTTCCGTCACCCCAAGGAAGCCATCGCCCGCCTGGCCGACCTGCGTGCCTCCGCCCGCTACCTGCAGCTGCCCTCGACCAACCGCAGCCGGCTCGACGCTGTCGCCCCGCGCCTGATCGAAGCCGCCGGCGCCACGCACGATCCCGACATCACGCTCGCCCGCGGCCTCGAATTCCTCGAAGGCATCGCCCGCCGCGGCTCCTACCTCGCCCTGCTGCAGCAATACCCGATGGCCCTGAAGCGGGTCGCCGACATGATCTGCGCCTCAAGCTGGGCCTCGGCCTACCTGAACCGCCACCCGCTGCTCCTCGACGAACTGCTCGACCCGCGCCTCTACGAGATCGCCACCGACTGGGCCGGCTTCCGCGAAAACCTGCGCCTCAATCTCGAACAGCACGCCGGCGACACCGAGCGCGAAATGGACATCCTGCGCGAAATGCACCACGCCCAGGTCTTCCGCCTGCTCGCCCAGGACCTGGCCGGCCTGCAAACCATCGAACACCTGTCCGACCACCTGACCGAGCTGGCCGACACCATCGTCCAGGAAACCCTGCCGCTGGTCTGGTCCAAGATCAAGAACCGCCACCGCGACGATCCCAAGTTCGCCGTCATCGGCTACGGCAAGATGGGCGGCAAGGAACTCGGTTATGCCTCCGACCTCGACCTCGTCTACATCTATGAGGATGACGACCAGGACGCTCAGGAAAACTACACCCGCCTTGGCCAGCGCCTCGGCACCTGGCTATCCAGCCAGACCCCGGCCGGCATCCTGTTCGAAACCGACCTGCGCCTGCGCCCGAACGGCGACTCCGGCCTGCTCGCGGTGACCGTCGACGGCTTCCGCGAGTACCAGCTGAACAACGCCTGGACCTGGGAGCACCAGGCCCTGACCCGCGCCCGCTTCTGCGCCGGCGACCCGGCCGTCGGCAAACGCTTCGAAGAAATCCGCATCGAAATCCTGCGCCTGCCGCGCGACCTCGCCAAACTCAAGGAAGAAGTCGTCGCCATGCGCCAGAAGATGTACGACGCCCACGCCCAGAAGAGCGCCGAGCACTTCGGCCTCAAGCACGACCCGGGCGGCATCATCGACGTCGAATTCATCGTGCAATACCTGATCCTCGGCTACGCCCACCAGCACGCGGAGCTGACGGGCAACCTCGGCAACATCGCCCTACTGCGCATCGCCGGCGAACTCGGCCTGATCGACCCGACCCAGGCCAAGGCCGCCGGCAACGCCTATCGCGAATACCGCCGGCTGCAACACGCCAAACGCCTGTCGACCAACCCGAAGGCCCCAGTGCCACGCGAAGAGGTGGAACAGCACATTGCTGCAGTGCACGGGCTTTGGGAGGCGGTTTTCAAAAACTAAAAATTTTAGGTAAATAAAGGATGAGCGCCCCACAGTTGTGAGGCGCTTTTTATTTGGTGGGCTTTCAGCGGCATCCTGACTTGCAGCCCAAGCCAAAGATGCAACCCTCACAACATGAATTTAATGCAACATTGTGAACCGCTAGATACACTAGCGAACGATACCTGAATTTTCAAACCTCACTAAATTCATATGATCATGAAGAAACATATAGCCGTTTTGTGCTTGATCGCCCTCTCATCAGGATGTGCCAATCAACAATCTGCCCCTCCCTCTAACAGCACAGCAACAAATGCTCAATTGGGTGCCTGCGCAACAAATTTTGCATCGGAGGGCAGCTTCTTTTCCGGAACAAGACTCACGACCTTCGAAGAATTCCCAAAAAAGACTCTACCTGGCGCCTTTGATTCTCTACTGCAAGCTATTGCTGCAAGCGGATATCAAATTGTAAGCAGCAGCAAAGAGGCCGGCCTGATCAGCGCAAATCAAACCGTATCTTATGGCCAAGGCAAAACCGCTCCGTTGAATTTTGTCATCAAGAAAATCGTCCCATCTGGCGTGCGAGTTGATATTTCTTTCAGCATGTCCGGCGGAGTTTCTACATCGACCGAAGGAGCGCAACGCGAATTTTGTAAACTACTCGCAGCAGTTGCTCAGAGTCCAAATGAAGTAGCGGCACCAACTTCGGCAGCAACTCCAATCAACAAACCCACCACGGACTCGACAAAAACAAAAGGCACCAAGAAGAAAGTAGCTACACCACAGTAGCAAGCTCGGTAGCCGTTCTTTCTCGTTGTATTTCAGACAATGAAGTCTGCGGTGCACTAGCCAAACCCGGCAAAAACCAAAGCAACAAAAAAGCCGCCCGAGGGCGGCTTTTTCATGGGCGCTTGAACCCCTTATTTCTTCAGCGAATCGCGAATCTCGCGCAGCAGCGTGATGTCTTCCGGGGTCGGCGGCGGTTCGGCCGGCGCCGGGGCTTCTTCGGTTTTGCGCAGGCGGTTCATCTGCTTGACCATCATGAAGATGATGAAGGCCAGGATGATGAAGTTGACCAGGATGGTCAGGAAGGAGCCGTAGGCGAAGACGGCGATGCCGGCTTTCTTGAGATCGGCCAGCGTGGTCAGGTTGTTCGGGTTGTCGCCAAGCACGACGAAGAGGTTGGAGAAGTCGAGCTTGCCGACGATACGGCTGACCAGCGGCATGATCAGGTCGCCGACGATGGAGTCGACGATCTTGCCGAAGGCGCCGCCGATGATGACACCGACCGCTAGGTCCATCGCGTTGCCCTTGACGGCAAATTCCTTGAATTCCTGCAGCATGCTCATGATTTTTCCTCGTTGGGTTTTATTGAATTGGCAAATTATTGGCGCCGCATCACGCCAGCGTCAAGCCAATTTTCTCCACCTTAACCAAGCTTCACAAAAGCCTTGCGCAAGCGCTCGGCTGCTGCCTGCAGGGTTTCCTCCTTCTTGGCGAAGCAAAAGCGCACCACCTTGTCGTCGCGCCCGTCGGCATAGAACACCGACACCGGGATCACCGCGACGCCGACTTCGCGCGTCATCCATTGGGCGAATTCGGTATCTGGCAAGTCGGAGATGGCGTCGTAGCGGGCGAGCTGAAAGTAGGTACCGCGACAGGGCAACAGCTCGAAGGGCGTATCGGCCAGCAGGCGGCGGAAGGCATCGCGCTTTTCCTGGTAGAAGGCAGCCAGCCCGAGGTGACGCGAGGCGTCCTGCATGTAGTCGGCCAGCGCCAGTTGCGACGGGGCGTGCACGGTGAATACGTTGAACTGGTGCACCTTGCGGAATTCGGCCATCAGCGCGGCCGGGCCGACGATGTAGCCGATCTTCCAGCCGGTGATGTGGTAGGTCTTGCCAAAGCTGGAGAGCACCAGGCTGCGCGCCGCGAGTTCCGGGTGGCCGCACAGGCTGGCGTGCTGCTCGCCGTCGAACAGGATGTGTTCGTACACCTCGTCGGACAGGATCACGATGTCGGTACCGCGCACCAACTCGGCCAGCCTGTCGAGATCGGCGCGGGTGAGCAGGCTGCCGGTCGGGTTGTGCGGCGAATTGACGATGATCATCCGCGTCTTCGGGCTGATCAGCCGTGCCACCTGCGCCCAATCCGGCTTGTAGTCAGGGAATTGCAGCTGGGCATAGACCGCCTTGCCGCCAACCGTTTCAATGGCCGGCACGTAGGAGTCGTAGACCGGCTCGAAGACCAGCACCTCGTCGCCGGGCCGGACGAAGGCGGCGATGGCGGTGAAGATGGCCTGCGTGGCACCGGCGGTGACGGTGACTTCGGACTCGACATCGAAGCGCGGCCCATAGAGCGCCGCCACCTTGTCGACGACGGCCTGGCGCAATTCGGGCAGACCGGCCATCGGCGCATACTGGTTGCGCCCGGCCAGCATGTAGCGATGCATGGCGTCGAACAAGGCCGGCTCGGCCTGGAAATCGGGAAAGCCCTGCGACAGGTTGACCGCGCCGCATTCGGCGGCGAGGCGGGACATGACGGTGAAGATGGTCGTCCCCATGTTCGGGAAGCGGGAATCGATGCGAACGCTGGTTTCCATGGACAAGCTCGGAAAGAAGGATGGGAGACTATGCCACAAGCGCTCAGCGCGCGACGAGCACGTCATTCTGCGACTCGGCCAGAATGTGCTTGGTCGTGCTACCAAGCAGCAATGCATCGAAGACGCCTTCGGCATACCCGCCAAGCGCGATCAGATCGCAGTCGGATTCCTGCTCCAGGATGCACTGTGAAACATCGCCGATGACCAATTGGCGAATCCGGCCTTGCTCGACGCCGACTTAGCGTAGCTGGCGGTCAAAAGGCACTTCACAGCGTAGGCGTACATCAGCGTCAGGCAGGCACCGGGAGAAAAACCTCGGCCATGGAGGCTGTCGGCTCTGCCGCATGGCGGGCAGGCGCTGAAAGGTCGTTGCCGGTGATCGTAAGCATGGCGGACTCCCTTCGCTGCGAAAAAACGCTGTCGGCGAATCAGGCCCGAGGCGAGATTTCCTCGATCCGCTGCAACACATGGCTGCTCATGCCCTTGGCCAATTCCTCCTCACCGAAAAATACGGTTCCCAGCTGTTCGTTGCGAAGCATGAGCGACTCCGCTTCGCTATGCGTACGCAGCACGACATCGATCTCCGGATTGAGCGTTCGCGCCGTTTCGACCATTTGCCGCACATCGATCGGATCGGGCGTGGCAATCACCAGCATGGCGGCATCGGCGATATGGGCCTGGATCAGCACCGATGGTTCGGCAGCATCGCCCGACACGGCCGGGATGCCCTGCTTGCGTAGCCCTTCGACCAGTTCGCGGTTCTGCTCGGCGACGACGAAGGGAATGTCGCGCCGCTGCAAGGCTTCGCCGATGCGCTGGCCGACCCGGCCGTAACCGACCAGTACGACCTGCCGCTCGAGGAATTTCCGCTCGGTGCTCATCGGCAGTTCGGCATAGGGATCGCCTCGCTGCTCCAGTTGGCGTGCCGTGGCTGATTTTTCGAGCACCCAGTTACGCAAGGGATCGATGCAGGAGAACATCACCGGATTGAGCGCGATGGAAATCAGCGCCCCGGCCAGCACCAGGCTCATGCCTTCGCTCGACATCAGGCCCAACGCCTGGCCGAGACCGGCCAGGATGAAGGAAAACTCGCCGATCTGGGCCAGGCTGGCGGCAACAGTTAGTGCCGTATTCAGCGGGTAACGGAAGAGCAGCACCAGCGCCAGTGCCGCCAGCGTCTTGCCGAGCATGATGATGGCGACCACGACCAGTACGCGCAGCGGCTGCTCGACCAGGATGGCCGGCTCGAACAGCATGCCGACAGAAACGAAGAACAGCACCGAGAAAGCATCGCGCAGCGGCAGCGACTCCTCCGCCGCCCGATGGCTGAACTCCGACTCGCGCATGACCATGCCGGCAAAGAAGGCACCGAGCGCGAAGGAAACGCTGAACAGATGCGCCGCACCGTAGGCAATCCCGATGGCGGCGGCAACTACCGACAGCGTGAACAACTCGCGCGAGCCGGTGCCGGCCACCTGCCACAGCAACCAGGGAATGACCTTGCGCCCGACCACCATCATCAGACCGATGAACGCGGCAACTTGCAGCAGCGTCTTGGCAATGGTCATGCCGAGCGAGGCGCCATCGCCGCCGGCCGCCGTCGCGCTGCCCAGCATGCCGGCCAGCGGCGGCAACAGGACGAGGACCAGCACGGTTGCCAGGTCTTCGACCACCAACCAGCCAACCGCAATCCGGCCGTTCATGCTGTCGAGCACGCCGCGCGCCTCCAGCGCCTTCAACAAGACCACCGTGCTGGCGCAAGAGAGGGACAAGCCGAACAGCAGCGCATGCCCCCACTCCCAGCCCCAGGCCATGCCAACCCCGAGACCGAGCAAGGTCGCACACCCCATCTGGACCACTGCACCGGGCACGGCGATGCGCTTCACTGCGAGCAGGTCGCCGAGCGAGAAATGCAGACCAACGCCGAACATCAGCAACATGACGCCGATTTCGGACAGCTGCGCGGCGAGGTGCATGTCGGCAACGAAGCCGGGCGTTGCTGGCCCGATCAGGATGCCGGCCAGCAGGTAGCCGACCAGCGCCGGCAGCTTGATGCGCTCGGCGATGAAGCCAAGCACTAGCGCCATGCCAAAGCCTGCCGCCAGAGTCGTAATCAGTGAAATGTTGTGATCCATGCCGTCCTCAGTCTGTCCTCCCTACTTTTAACATCAATCACACATAGAAAAAACAACGAGACATTGAGCATCCATCAGAAAAAACTGAGCATTTGCCACCCAGTAGATGCTGACCGCCCCAATGCGGTGACAGCCCTGATGCCCGAAAACCGGCCGCTATGCCACAATTCACCCCATGAACATCGACGGCATCCCCACTCGCACCCTGCGCGCTCATCCCGATCAGCGCGCCATCGACATCATCGACCAGACCCGCCTGCCGCACGCGCTGCACTGGGTTCGCGTCGCCACGCTGGAAGAGGCGGCGCACGCCATCCGCGCCATGCTGGTACGCGGCGCACCGCTGATCGGTGCCACGGCGGCCTACGGTCTGGCCATCGCACTCGATTTCGAGGCCTCCGACACCCGCCTGGCCGAAGCCATCGCCGTGCTCGGCGCCACCCGCCCGACGGCAGTCAATCTGCACTGGGCGCTAGCCCGCATGGAAAAGGTGCTGCGACCGCTACCGGCCGAGGCGCGCTGCGCTGCCGCCTGGCGCGAGGCCGAGGCCATCGCCGAGGAAGACGTGGCGCAGAACGCCGCCATCGGCCAGCACGGGCTGGATGCCTGGAAGCACCTGATCGTCGCCGACGGCCAGACGCTGAACGTGATGACCCATTGCAACGCCGGCTGGCTGGCCACCGTCGACCACGGCACCGCGCTGTCGCCGATCTATGCCGCGCACGATGCCGGCATTCCGGTGCATGTCTGGGTCTCCGAGACCCGGCCGCGCAACCAGGGCCTGCTTACCGCCTGGGAACTGGAACACCACGGTGTGCCGCACACGCTGATCGCCGATAACGCGGCCGGCCTGTTGATGCGCAGCGGCAAGGTCGATGCGGTGATCGTTGGCGCCGACCGCATTGCCGCCAACGGCGATGTCGCCAACAAGATCGGCACCTATCTGAAGGCGCTGGCCTGCGCCGACAACGGCATTCCCTTCTTCGTCGCTGCACCGCGCTCGACCATCGACTTCGCCTGCTCCGAGGGCGCCGACATTCCGATCGAGGAACGTGATGGCGACGAATTCCGCCTCGTGCACGGCCTCGACCAGCACGCCCAGCCATCCGCCCTGCGTCAGTTGCCAGCCGGTGAGGATGTCGCCAATCCAGCTTTCGACGTGACGCCGAACTGGCTGGTCAAGGCCATCATCACCGAGCGCGGCGTCTGCGCCGCCAGCCGCGAAGGCCTGCTCAGCCTCTACCCGGAAGAAGCCCGTGGCTGACCACCGTGCCGAGTTGATCAAAACTGCCCGCGCCATGCAACCGGCCGGGCTGAACAAGGGCACCTCGGGCAACGTCAGCGTGCGCGACGGCGACGGCTTTCTGATCACACCGACCGGCATGGCCTACGAGGCGCTGACGGCGGACGACATCCCGCACATGGCGCTCGACGGTTCGCATGTCGGCGCCCGCAAGCCCTCATCGGAGTGGCGCTTTCACCGCGCCCTTTACGCCAGCCGGCCGGAAGTCGGTGCCGTACTGCACGCGCATTCGCCTTTCGCCGTCAGCCTGGCCTGCCTGCGCCGCGACATTCCGCCCTTCCATTACATGATCGCCCGCTTCGGCGGCGACACCATCCGTTGCGCCGACTACGCCATTTTTGGCTCGGAAGCCCTGTCCACCGCAGCAATGGCCGCCATGGCTGAGCGCAAGGGCTGCCTGCTGGCCAACCACGGCCTGCTCGTCGCCGGCCGCGACCTGGCCGAAGCCTTGGCGCTGGCGATCGAACTGGAGGAGTTGTGCGAGCAATACTGGCGCGCCTGCCAGCTCGGCGAACCGGTCTTGTTGAACGCGGTCGAAATGGCTGAAGTCCTCGAAAAATTCAAAGGCTACGGGCAGCAATGAGCACGACGCACGACCTGACGCGCTGGGCGCACAAGCACGAATACGGCACAGGCAACGCCTCGGCCGAGCGCAGCACGCGGCTGGTCATGTGGATCACCATCGTCACCATGGCAGTCGAGATCGTTGCCGGCTGGTGGTTCAATTCGATGGCGGTGCTGGCCGACGGCTGGCACATGAGTTCGCACGCCCTGGCCATCGGCCTCTCCACCTTCGCCTACCGTGCGGCGCGCAAATATGCTTGCGACCCGAGCTTCGCCTTCGGCACCTGGAAAATCGAGGTGCTGGCCGGCTACACCAGCGCCATCTTCCTGCTTGGCGTGGCCGGCGCCATGGCCTTCGGCTCCATCGAGCGCCTGTGGGCGCCGCAGACCATCCACTACGGCGAAGCCATGCTGGTCGCCGTGCTCGGCCTGCTGGTCAATCTCGGCTGCGCGCTGATCCTCGGCAATGCCCACAATCACGACCATAGTCACGCGCATCACCACCACGAGCATGGTCACAGCCACGAGCATCATCACGACCTCAACCTGAAGGCGGCCTACATCCACGTCATCACCGACGCGCTGACCTCCGTGCTGGCCATCCTGGCGCTGGCCGGCGGCTGGTTGTGGGGCTGGGATTGGCTGGACCCGGCGATGGGCCTGGTTGGCGCCGTGCTGGTCGGCCTGTGGGCGAAGAACCTGATTTTGCAGACCGGCCGCGTATTGCTCGACCGCGAGATGGACCACCCGGTAGTCGAGGAAATCCGTGAGGTTATCGCCGCTCTGCCGGCAGCCGGCCAGACGCAACTGACCGATTTACACGTCTGGCGCGTTGGCAACGGCGCCTACGCCTGCGCCCTGTCGCTACTGACGCACGACGCCGAACTGACGCCCTTGCAGATTCGCCAGGCGCTCGCCATCCATGAAGAAATCGTGCATGTGACGAGCGAAATCCACCTGTGCGACGAGTGCCGATGAGGGTTCAGCTCAGCTCGTGCCGCTCGCGCTCGACCTTGGCGATGTAGCGCTGGATGCGGTTCTCGTCACTGGCCGACAGGTCATTGAATTGAAATCCAATGCGATACATGCGATGCCCGGTCCGACTTTCATACTGGTGATAATTGCGGACAGTGGCGCTGAAAAACAAATCCTTGTTGTCGCCCGGCAGGGAAAAATGACAGTTGGGCAGCGTGACACCCAGGTCGATCCCCTCCGGTAGCTCCGGTGCATCGACCCCGATACCGCCTACTGAAATATCGTGCACCGGCAGCTTGATCAGCTGACCGCTCGGCGCCCGGGCAAACAGCACCAGCGGATTGACCCGAGGCGTTTCGATACGGAAATTCTCACGCCGCTGCAGTCGGATGACGTATTCCGGCAATGCGACTGAAAACGCCTTGCCACCTTCGAACGTCGTTTCACTGACCATGCCGGTTGAGAAATGTACCGGCACTCCGCCAGGATGACCGCCAAAGGTCACTTTGTCGCTCAGGACGATACGACGATTGCTTTCCGCGCTACCGCTGCAATCGAACACCAGACGCCCCTTCTCCGCTTGCACTTCGAGCAGCGTCGTCAGGAACATGTCCTCGCCATGATTGAAGTGCACCGAGAACGCTTCGCGTGTTTTGGCATAGCCGCCCAGCAGGAAAGCCACGGGCTTTACGCCGCTAACGCGGAAGCGGTCGTCGATTTCCGCATCGGTCATCTGGTAATTCTGGGTCATAACAGTTCAAGCACACGTAACAGCGAGGAGGTATCGTCACGCCCCCACCCCTGAGCCATCAGGGCATTCAATTGTTGGTCCACCACAGCCGTCAACGGCAACGGAACGCCGCTCTGCCGCGCCGCAGCCCGCACCAAGCCATAATCCTTGTGATGCAAGCGCGCTTCGATGCCGGCGGAAAAATCGCGCTGCACCATGCTTTCCCCCATCACATCGAGCACTCTTGAGCCGGCGGAACCACCGGAAAGCGCAGATTTTACCTTGGCGCAGTCGACTCCGGCAGCTTTTGCCAAACGCATTGCTTCTGCAACTGCCTGAATCGCTGCCACCATGATCATCTGGTTGCACGCCTTGGCCACCTGCCCGGCACCATTCGGGCCGATATGGACGATGCGTTTGCCCAGACAATCGAGCAATGGACGCACCTTTTCCAGCACCTCGGCCTCGCCGCCGACCATGATGGCCAGGGTTGCATCGATCGCTCCTTGGCCGCCACCGGAAACCGGTGCATCGAGCATGTGGATGCCTTTTTCTCCCAACCGAGCGGCGATGTGGCGCGCCGCATCCGGCGCGATGGTCGAGCAATCGACCAGCACCGAACCCGCCGCCATCCCCTCGACCAGACCATCCTGACCGAGCGCGACGCCCTCTACGTCCGCACTCGACGTGATGATGGTGAATACTACTTCGCACTGACGCCCCAACTCTGCCGGCGTCGCACAAACGACCGCATCGAGTCCGGTCACGCTATCCGGGCGACGAGCCCAGACAAACAACTCGTGCCCGGCACTGCGTAAATGCTGCGCCATCGGGCGCCCCATCACGCCCAGGCCAATGAAACCGACTTTCAAAGCTTGCTAACTCCCTTGGCTAAGATCAATGGCGCCCCTCGCCAACCAGAACGAAAGGTGCCCAGAACATCGGATGTGCGTAGGAATAATCCATGCGGCCCGTTTTTGCATTCATCGCCCCACTCTGCATGACCTTGAGCATGGCCTGGCGTAGCGCCTCGCTACGATCCACCTGAGCACCTGCTGAATACTGCGCAAACAGCGAAGTCGTCAGCTGACGCGCCGACACCGTTTCCACCGGCCAGGCCGTAACCAGCAGGGAACGCACCCCGGCATAGAAGAAGGCCCGACCGAGGCCGGACACCGCCTCGCTGCCGGCCCCCTCGCCACTGGCCGTATTGCACGCGGAGAGCACGACCCAATCCGCATTCAGGCGCAAACCCAGAATCTCGTCCATGCTCAGCAGGCCGTCAGTATCCTGCTCGCGCGTCACTTCCGGCGAAGAGAGGGCAAGCGCCGGCTGCGTCAGGCCGACCAGATCGCCCGGAACCAAGCCATGCGTGGCAAAGACCACGACCCGGCGATTGTTCAAAGCGCCCGCCTTGACACGGCCTTCGCTGGCCAGCGCCCCCAGATAGACATCGTTATTCCCAGCTTTAAGCAACCCGGCGATTTCGCGGATTTCTTCAGCCGTATCCGGTAGCGGCTGCAACTGATCGAGGCTCGCGCCCTCGCTGTCGGCGCTACGCAGGGGGGCGCTCCTGACATGCAGACCGCGCTTGGCCATGCGCATTTTCAGAGAATTCGCCCCGGCCTCGCTTTGGCCCGGTTTGAACAGCGGATCGCCGAAGCCGGCAAACGCCTGCCGCGCCCCGCCGCCGCTCCGCTCGAATTTGCGTAGAGCGACAAGCGTTGCCGCCGAAGGCAGTTGGGAAACCGCCCAGCGTTTGATCAGCCAGGGCACATCCGCATATTCGGCAAAAGGCTGGCTGCCCGGTCGCAACTGAATGGGAGCGGTAACCAATAAAGAGAACGGCAATTCGCCGAGCGAGCGATGCGGCGTGACGATCAGGCTGCGCACCGATGCGTCCAGGCTGGCCTCGACCGGCCCAAATAGCCGTCGATACAATTCGTGCGCCTTGCCGATTTCGAACTTCCCTTCGCCGCCACCCGCCGAGACATCGACCGACTTCCTGATCGCTTTCACCGTCTGCGCCAGATCCTTCGGATTCAGTCCGGTCGCAGCAAAACTGGGATCGCCATTGGCTTTCACGACCCAGACATAGGTTTCGTTACGCCCGACATAGATCGACAGCAGCGCTTCGTCGGGTTCCAGCATCGCGCGAACTTCGCCCAGGCCGACTGGCCGAGGGCTGAGCAATTCGGCGTACTCGGGAAAGGCATTGGCAATCCGCTGGCGGAGCTCGTTCCGGCCTTTGCGCAAATTGGCGATGTCGTCACGGGCCTTCTGCAGGATTCCCGGCAGTTGCTCTTCCGGTGGAACCGAGGCGAGGCGGCCGACCAACTCCTGCAGGGCCGAAAGGCGGCGCCCCATGTCCTGCTCCTGGCGCGCCAATTCCTCAAGTTTCGGATCGCGGATCGCCATGCGTGCCGTTTGCGCCGTCATCGCTTGCTGGACGACCGAGCCGCGTGCCACGTCGGCGATGCGAAACGCCTCCCCGACGATATCCAGGCCATCGATGCCGATACCCTTGCGATGCATATCGAAGAGCAGGGCCAGGTAGCCTTCGAAAACGTTGTTCTGACGGCGAACCCGCGCCCACGGGTTTTCGCCGGGCTCGATGGCGTTGCTGGCCCGGTCGAGCAAGATCGGCACCGCAACACGATACTCACGCAGAGAGGCCTCCCAATCGCCATGCTCATTCAATGCATTGGCAAGATAGCCGCGCGCCTCAGCCACCACCGGATCGCTCGGCGAGGCGTAGCGCTCTGCTCGGGCGACCAGCCCCTTGGCCATATCGACGGCTTCTGCCGTTCTTCCCGCGCGTAGCAGGGCCTGCACCCAGGCCCGTGTTCCCGAAGCCAGTTGATATTGCAGTTCGATGTCGCCCACATTCCGCCGGCTCTCCTCAAAGGCATTGAGCGCCTCCTGCCATTTGCCCTGGACGACATAACTGGCTGCCAGATTCTGTCGGGCATGGATGAGGAATGACGAGTTCGCCGTAACCCCGGCCGCCTCCAGCGACGATATGGTGTAATTCGCCAGTTTGGCAGCTTCGCGTGCTCGCCCTTGTTCGATGGCCGAATTGGCCAGATCGTTGACCACCCCCAAGGTAATCGTCGACCGCCCGCCGGCAAAACGAACGACCTTGCCCAGCGTTTCCCGTAGCAAGACTTCGGCATCGACCAGACGCCCCTGCCGCGAAATTGCCTTGGCTGCCCGTCGATAGGTTGCCGCCATGGCCGCCACAGCGGAACGTCTGGCCAGCCTGCGCTCGCTCACCTCTCCGTCGTCGCTCTCGGCGAGCTTCGCCTCCCAACCCTTCGCCGCCCGCAGGTAATGGGATTCGGCCAAAGCCATATTGCCCCCAAGCAGCGCATACGCCCCACGTGCCCGCTCGATCTGTGCAACATAAAGGTCCATCTTGAAACCGCGCTTGCGGCTCGCCATGCCCAGTTGCTCGAAGATGCCCTCGGCCTCGCGCAAAGCACGCTCCGCCGAGGCAACATCGCCCATCATTCCGTAAAAATCGGTGAGGTTGGACAGGTGAGAGAGTTTCTCGCTCGGCTTCTGGGCATTTTTCAACGCATCTTCCCGCAAGCGAACGGCTGTAATGAAATTGCCGTTCAGTGCCTCCGCCGTCGACAGATCGACCGTCAGACCATAGCCCAGAGGCTGCCCGGCGTCTTTCAGGATTGCCGCCGCCCGCCGCAGATCGGCCAGTTGCACGTCTTTGAAGCCCAAGGCGTCGTTTGCCCGCGCCCTGTCCAGCAACGCCCTTGATTGGACTTCCGGCGCTGCCTCGGCGGGCACGGACCGGGCAATCACCTCGCGCGCCAGGCGTAGTTCATCGTCGCCGACTTGGGCCTGGCGAAGCCAGGCGATCACCTCGTCCACCTTGCGCGGCGCGGCCGCAAACGCTTCGCCGCAAATGCACTGCGCAATCAGCACCCAGACAAGCAGCCATTTCGGCTTCATGATCGCCACCGATTATTCGCTGCCGCTCAGCAAGGGCTCATAACGCCTGACGACATCGCTGGCCCGCCCTTCCTGCTTGAGCACGTCGACGTGTGCGCGCCCCTCGGCAAAAGCCTGCAAGGCGATCAGCTCATTGAGATAGGCGAGATCGGGCAAAACGCTCTCTCTTCCGAGCGATGCACGATCCTGCTCGTATTTGCTTCTGGCAGCGGCAATCCGGCTGGCGTTCGCGCCGCCGGCCCGGGTCACGATCATCGCCGAGCGTCCCAAGGCCCCCTTGGCCGGAGTCCGTTTCAATTGGCCCGCAATCAGCGCCGGCACCTGCTCCACTTCCGGCTTGAGCGTGCCGGCGGTGCCCGCCTTCTCACCCACGACGACCCGCGCTTTGCCCCGCCAGGTTTCCTGGCGTCCGCTGTCAAAATAAACCAGCCTGAGCTTGGTCCCCGGAGCCAGCTCGAGCGTATCCCCGCTACGCAATTTATCCAGCGCCTGCCAGGGTTCCATGCCCTTCCCGGCGGCGACGGCACCGGAAATCTCCACCAGTATGGCCACCGGCGAACTTTCGTCTGCGAATGCCAGCGAGCAGAAGAAGAGAAACGCCCAGCCCAAACACTTCGCGAGTTTCATATAGCCCCCTTTTCGACGCCAAGAATCTCGCAGGCCAATACGGGCTCGCTTCGGCCTTTGACCTGCAGAGACATCGTCCTGCCGACCTGCACGCCTTCTCCCGCACTCGTGACCGTCGCCTCGCTGGCGAGAATGACACAGCCCACCTGACGCGTTTCGCTTTCGAGACGGGAAGCGATATTTACATTATCGCCAATGACGGTGAAATCGCTACGTCTTTGGCTGCCGACCGATCCCACAATGACGACACCCGTATGAATTCCGACACCGATGCCAAATTCGGGCAGTCCGCGTTGACCATAGCGCTCATCGAGCCAGCGGGCGAAATCTGCGGCCTCGTCGCGAATCCGGCAAGCCGCACGCAAGGCCCTTAGAGCGTGATCCGGCATGTGCTCGGGCGCGCCGAATTCCACCATCACCGCGTCGCCGACGAATTTGTCGATGGAACCGCCCTCTTCCAGCACCACCCGGCAAACTCTTTCGAAATAGGCATTGAGGATCGATACTGTCTCACGCGGCGTCAGCAACTCGCTGATCCGGGTAAAGCTGCGGATATCGGAAAACAGCACGGAAACTACCGCCTCCTCGCCGCCTAGATCGGGCATTTTTCGCCCAGAGACCAAGCGTTCGACCACGGCATCCGAAACATAGCGCCCAAACACACGACGCAGATGTTCGCGCTGACGTTCTCCAGCAGTCATGCGGAAAGCCAGACTGCCGGCGAAGGCGGCGACTAGTCCGGCATGCGCTGCGCCAACCGGCAGCAATTGGCAGGCTAGAAATTCACGATAGCCAAATGCGACGACGACAGTCGCCAGCCCAAGCAAGGCCACCCCGCCAAACGAAAGCGGATAGCGCAGCCAGACGAAGAGCGCCAGTCCGAGCACGATGGCCTGCAGCAGCAGACGCTGGAGAATGCCGACCGGCAGCGTTTCGCGTCCGGACAGCAAGGTTTCGGCAGCGTTTGCCTGAATTTCGACACCTGCCATCCAGCGCCCGCTGGGCGATCCGGTTGCCGTCGTCGCATATGGCGTGACATGGACGTCGTTCATGCCTTGATAATCGCCCCCGATGATCACCACCTTGCCGTGCAAAGCCTTTACTTGCGGCAACTGCAAAGCATCTGGCCGCAGCAGGTCGGACATGGGTAAGCGCGGAAAACTCCCCGGGGGCCCGGAATACGTAATTCGCCGCATTTCTCCGCCGCCAACCGCCAGCCCGGCGTGAAGCGCCAGGAGCGCCGGCAGGCTCCAGCGCGGCCGAGCGGTATCCGCCTGGCCGTCAGCCAGCACTGGCGAGACGGCGAACTGCCGGACCCCGCCATCCGGGTCTTCGAATACATTGCCCAGGCCGACATGGCGTTCGAGATCGAAACCCGGGATCGCCAGCAGGTATTCGCTATGGGGTAACAACAGGTCGCCACCTGGATCAGTCCCAGGCAGCGAGGCAGCCACCAGAATCAATTTGCCGCTGGCGATTTCCTGGCGCAGCGGCCGATCGAAATTGCGCAGAGAGGCCTGACCAGAGATACCCAGCTTCTCCAGCCAGCGCTCCGGCGCGGAAGCAAACAGGAAATCCAGGCCGACAACGCTGGCGCCAGCCTCCCGCAATACCTTGACCGCCTGCGCGAAATAGGGCGTCCAGAAAACCAGCGGATCGTCGGGATAAAGGGCGAGCGTCGCATCGTCGACGACCACCAGCCCGACATGCTCCGGTACATAACGTTGGCCGGCCCAGCGATGGAACACGTCGGTCCAGAAGGTATCGACACGCTCGGTCCATCCCTTCTCGAAGCCGACCTCGCCAAGCAGCAGCGACAATGAAAACAGCAGGGCGCCAGCCAGTCTCCGGGAAGCAGGGAAACGAATCATGGCGCCCCCTGGCGGGCCTACTGCCCCGACAGTTTTTCCAACAACTTGAGCACGGCGATGGAGTCTTCTTCGCCCAGCCCCGAACCGACCATGGCGTTGAACATTTGCGCCGTGGCGGCTGAACCGGGTAGACAGAGGCCGAGTTCATGCGCCGTCTGCATCACGATGTTCAGATCCTTTTCGTGCATCCAGCTCTTGAAACCAGGCTTGAAATTTCGGTCGATCATGCGCTGGCCGTGGTTCTCGAGAATTTTCGAGTAGGCGAAGCCGCCGAGCAGCGCTTCGCGCACCTTGCTGCGGTGCACATCGTTTTTTGCCGCAAAAGCAAATGCCTCGGCAACGGCGAGCACGCCCATGCCGGTGACGATCTGGTTGCACGCCTTGGTCACCTGACCGGCGCCGGAAGCACCGACATGCACGATGTTCTTGCCCATGCACTCGAAGGCCGGCAAGGCCTTGGCGAAAGCCTCTTCCGTTCCGCCAACCATGATCGACAAGGTGCCGGCAATGGCACCGACCTCGCCGCCCGATACCGGCGCATCGACGAAATCGACACCGGCAGCGGCCAGATCCTCGCCGATTTGTTTCGCTGCGGCCGGCGCAATGGTGCTCATATCCACGGCAACCAGCCCCTTGGCGGCGCCATGCACAGCGCCTTGGGCGCCCAGCATCACCTCGCGCACATCGGGTGCGTCGGCCACAATGGAAATGACGACTTCGACCTGACGTGCCACGTCGGCCGGACTGGATGCCCCTTGCGCCCCGGCAGCCAGCAGGGGCTGCATCGATTCGGAGCGGCGCGCCCAGACCGTGACTTCATGGCCGCCTTTGAGCAGATTGAGGGCCATCGGACGCCCCATGATGCCGAGGCCGAGAAAACCAATTTTCATGCGTAACTCCAGGTGGCGAATCGCATCATCTTATCAGTGACTAGTGAAGTCCCGGCGGCTTCGCTGGATGGCGGAATGGCGTCAATCCTGAGGCGGAAATACCTTTTCCGCACCCACCGGGCGCTGGAACAGGAAACCCTGCCCGCGATCGCATTCGAGAATGCGCAGGTAATCGGCCTGCGCTTCGTTCTCGATGCCTTCCGCCACCAGTTCCAGGCCGAGCGAACGGCCGAGCGCCACGATGGACGAGACCAGCGCTGCCGCGTCTGGATCCTTCTCGATGTCGGCAACGAAGGCACGATCGATCTTCAGGCGGTTCAACGGGAACTGGCGCAAATACGAGAGAGAAGAATAGCCGGTACCGAAATCGTCGATGGCCAGACGCACTCCCATCGCCTTCAGTTCGTAGAACATGGCCACGGCCTCTTCGACACCGTGCATGACGGTACTCTCGGTGATTTCCAGCTCAAGGCGTTGCGCCGGCAAGCCGCTTTCATCAAGCGCAGCGCGCACGGTCTGGGCGAAGTCGGGTTGGCGGAACTGCTGCGGAGAGATGTTGACCGCTATTTCGCCGATATCCCGCCCCTCGTCCAACCAGGCTTTGGCCTGACGGCAGGCGTTGCGCAACACCCATTGACCGAGCGGCAGGATCAGCCCGCACTCTTCGGCCACCGAGACGAACTCGGTCGGGCCGATCAGGCCGCGCAAGGGATGTTGCCAGCGGATCAAGGCTTCGACACCGACCATCTTGCCAGTCAGCAGGTCGAATTGCGGCTGATAATGCAGCACCAGCTGGTTTCCGGCTAGCGCCTGCCACAACTCACTTTCCAGTCGCAGGCGCTGATTGACTTCAGCGCCCATGCGATCGGCGAAGAACTGATAACCGTTGCGCCCCGCCGCCTTGGCCGCGTACATCGCGGTGTCGGCGCTACGGATAAGGGTTTGCGCATCGCTCCCATCTTTCGGGAAACAACTGACTCCGAGCGAAGGCGAAACATGCAGGCAACGCTCGGCAATTTCGCATGGTTCGGCAATGGCCGCAGAGATTTTACGTACCAGCGCCAAGACCTCTTCGCCGCTACGCGCAGGCTCCAAAACGACGGCAAATTCGTCGCCCCCCAGGCGGAAAAGATACGCCTGCTCCGGCAATTGCGCCTGGATGCGCTCGGCGACCAAAGCCAGCAGGCGGTCGCCAGCATGATGCCCAAGCGAGTCGTTGATGGTCTTGAAATCGTCGAGGTCGATGATCATCAGGGCCAGATGCTCGGCCGTACCACCGGCAAGAGCAATCGCGGCATCGAGGTGATCCTCCAGCGCCAGGCGATTGGGCAGCCCGGTCAGGGGGTCGTGCTGGACGAGGAACTCGATACGCGCTTCCTGCGCCTTCTGCCCAGCGATGTCGGTGAACACTGCAACGAAGTGGGAGGTGCTCTCAGCGAGATAATCGACAGCCCGGATGCGGCATGATTTTGGAAAGAGCTCGCCGGTCTTGCGCCGCCCCCACAGCTCGCCAACCCAGGTTCCATTCACTGCGGCAGCATGCCAGCCGGCATCGTAGGCCTCGAAGCCATGCGTCGGCGACGCAAGAAGATTAGGCAACTGACCGATGACATCCTCGGCCGCATAACCGGTAATGCGCTCGAAAGCGGGATTGACGGCGAGGATGCGCCGTTCGTTGTCAACCACCATCATCGCTTCGGAGGTCTGCTCGATGATGCGGCGTTGCAGTTCAATCTGCACCGCGTTCTGGCGGATGATGCGCCACAGCGGTGCGTAGCCGGCAAAAACCAGCAAGGTTACAAGTAGACCGACAACGACAAGCAGCATTAGCCACGCCGACACGCCGGTGACGCCCGAAGCACCGAACAGATCGGAGGCGCTGCCCACAGAGGACGAACTGCTCGACCAGATCTCAAGCGCGGCCAGCCCCCAGCACAGGCCGGCAAGGACCATTGCGAGCAGTAGAGGTTTTCGGCCTTCCAGCGCCGAGTTATGCATTGAGAATCCTGCTAACCATAGTTGAATTATGGTCGGCAGTGTAACCGACACCAGACAATGTTTCAGCAAAAACTCGCCACGACGGGCAAAAAAAATTGCTTTTATTACATGGGCTTAATTGACACTTTTAACAAAGCATGCAAACTACCCATGGCCTTTGGATTAGCCGCAGCAGGAGCCGCCGTTGCTGCGCTTGACGCCTAGCTTGGCCAGCAGTTTCTCCGGCGGGCAGAAGCCGGTGAAACCACTTTGCAGCAAGTTGAAGCCGACGAAGGCGGTGAAGGCCAGGAACCATTCAGAAACGAAGATGGGGCTGCCCTGCCAGCCGAGAGCGAGCGAGAGCAGGACGAAGAAGCCAGCCATGATGCGGATGATGCGTTCGATGGTCATTGATGTTCCTTTCTGAAAGCGGAGAAGTAGAGCACCGGAATGACGACCAGCGTGAGCAGGGTCGATACCAGGATGCCGAAGATCAGGCTGAGCGCCAGACCGTTGAAGATGGGGTCGTCGAGGATGAACAAGGCGCCGAGCATGGCAGCCAGCGCGGTCAGCGCGATGGGCTTGGCGCGTACGGCGGCGGACTGGATCACCGCGTCGTGGAAGTTCATGCCGGCGGCCACCTGCTGCTTGATGAAATCGACCAGCAGGATGGAGTTGCGCACGATGATGCCGGCCAGCGCGATCATGCCGATCATCGAGGTGGCGGTGAATTGCGAGCCGAACAAGGCATGGCCGGGCATGACGCCAATGATGGTCAGCGGGATCGGGGCCATGATGATCAGCGGCACCAGATAGCTGCCGAAGTGGGCGACGACCAGCAGATAGATCAGGATCAGGCCGACGGCGTAGGCCAGGCCCATGTCGCGGAAGGTTTCATAGGTCACCTGCCATTCGCCGTCCCATTTCAGGCTATAGCCGGCATAGGGGTCGGACGGCTGGCGGATGAACCACTCGCCCAGCGCGCCGCCTTCCTTCAAGGCCATGCCGTTGATCCTGCTGCGCACGTCGAACATGCCGTAAAGCGGCGAATCGAGCTTGCCGCCCATGTCGCCGACCACGTACACCACCGGCAACAGGTCCTTGTGATAGATGGCCTTCTCACGCGGCGCTTCGCGCACTTCGACCAGTTCCGACACCGGCACCAGTTGCCCATCGCGCGAACGCACGCGCAGCTTGAGCAAGGCGTCGAGCGAGGATTGTTTCTCGGCCGGCAGGCTGATGCGAACCGGAATCTCGAATTTCGCTTCGGTGTTGCGCGCCGGCGTCACGTCCAGCCCGGACAGGCCGATGCCCACCGCCTCGACGATATCGCTCTGCGCCACCCCCAGCTGCGCCGCTTTGCTCTGCAAGACATGCAGCACGAATTTGCGCGAATCCGCCTCAATGTAATCGTCCACCGCAACCAGGTCTTTCGTCTGCTCGAAGGCGGCGCGCACCTGCTTGCCCACCGCCATCTGGCCGGCCATATCCGGGCCATAGATTTCGGCGACGATGGGCGACATGACCGGCGGACCGGGCGGCACTTCGACCACCTTGGCGACGCCGCCGTTGGCCTTGCCGATGGCCTCGATGCGATCGCGCACCGAGACGGCGATTTCGTGGCTCTGCTTCGAACGGTGATGTTTGTCGGCCAGATTGACCTGGATATCGCCCTTTTCCGGCGCGGCGCGCAGGTAATACTGGCGGACCAGGCCGTTGAAGTTGATCGGGCTGGCGGTGCCGGCATAGGCCTGGTAATTCACCACCTCCGGCACCTGCGCCAGTTCCGCGCCGATCTCGTGCAGCACGCGCGCCGTGTCCTCGACCGGGGTGCCGACCGGCATGTCGAGCACGACCTGGAATTCGCTCTTGTTGTCGAAAGGCAGCATCTTCAAGACGACGAGCTGGAAGTAGGCGAGCGACACCGAGCCGAGAATCAGCACGATCACGGCGATGCCCAGCTTGATGCGGGCGGCGCCGCCGGTCAGCGGATCGAGGAAAGGCGTCAGCAGCTTGCGGAAGGTGGCGTCGAGTTTGGCGTCCAGCTTCGACGGCTGATGTTCGCCCTGGGCCCCGCCGTGCGATTTCATCAGCCGCGCCGCCAGCCACGGCGTGACCACGAAAGCGACCGCCAGCGAAATCGCCATACCCATCGACGAATTGATCGGAATCGGGCTCATATACGGCCCCATCAGCCCGCTGACGAAGGCCATCGGCAGTAGCGCAGCGATGACGGTCAGCGTCGCCAGAATGGTCGGGCCACCGACTTCATCGACCGCGTCCGGAATGATTTCGAGCAGCCCCTTGTCCGGATGCAGCCCCTGCCAGCGGTGGATGTTCTCGACGACGACGATGGCGTCATCGACCAGGATGCCGATGGAGAAGATCAACGCGAAGAGCGACACGCGGTTCAGCGTGAAGCCCCAGGCCCAGGAAGCGAACAGCGTGGCAGCCAGGGTCAGCGTGACGGCGACGCCGACGATCAGCGCCTCGCGGCGACCGAGCGCAAAGAAGACCAGCGCGACGACGAAGGCGGTGGCGAAGATCAGTTTGCCGATCAGCTTCTGCGCCTTTTCGGTCGCCGTCTCGCCGTAGTTGCGTGTCACGGTGACTTCGATGCCCTCCGGAATCACCGTGTTTTTCAGGCTTTCGATGCGGTGCACCGCAGCAGTCGCGATATCGGCCGCATTGACGCCCGGCTGCTTGGAGAGCTGCAAGGTCACGGCCGGGAATTCGCCCTCCTTGCCGCCCATCCAGGCGTAGCGCTTCGGTTGATCCGGGCCGTCCTCCACCTTGGCGACGTCGGCCAGGAAGACCGGCTTACGATCGCGCACAGCCACCACCAGACGCTTCACATCACCCGCCGATTCGAGATAAGTCCCGGTCTGCACCAGGATTTCGCGATTGCCGGCAGTCAGGCTGCCAGACGATTGCAGCGAATTCGATACCTTCAGCGCATTGGCGATTTCCTGCGGCGTCACGCCGTAGGCGTTCATGCGCTCGGGGTCGATCAGCACGCGGATGGCGTGATCCGGACCGCCCAGCGTCGATACGTCGCGTGTGCCCTTGATACGTTTGAGTTCGATCTCGACGGCACGCGCCACCTGCTGCATGTCGTAGGCCGAGCGTTCCGGGTCCTTGGTCCAGAAGGTCAGCGAGACGATGGGCACGTCGTCGATGCCGCGCGGCTTGATGACCGGGTCCATCACGCCGAGGTTGGGCGGCAGCCAGTCGCGGTGCGACATCACCGTGTCGTGCAGGCGCAGCACGGCATCGTTGTATTTGACGCCGACGTCGAACTGCACGGTGATCACCGCCATGCCGGGGCGCGACATGGAATAGACATGCTCGACGCCATGCATGCGCGACAGCACCTGCTCGCCCGGCCGCGCCACGAGGTTTTCCACATCCTTGGCCGAAGCGCCGGGAAAAGCGACCAGCACGTCGGCCATGGTCACGTCGATCTGCGGCTCTTCCTCGCGCGGCGTCACCAGCGTGGCGAAGACGCCCATCAGGAAGGCGACCAGCGCCAGCAAGGGCGTCATCCGCGAATTCTGAAAGGCCGCGGCGATGCGGCCGGAAATGCCCAGCGTTCCCTCTTGGCGGCTCATCGCTTACTTGCCCGCCTTGAGTTGAATGCCGGCCTTGACCGGATCGGTCACCACCTTGTCGCCGCTGGCCAAACCGGCCAGCACTTCGATCTCGCCTTCGCCAACGGCATCGCCTAGGCGCAACTGGCGTAGGCTCAGACGGTTGTCGGCAGTTTGCACATAAACGGAGGCGACTTCGCCGCGACGCAATACGGCGGCGGCCGGCACAGTGAGTTTCTCGGCCTGGCCGACAACGAAATGCACGCGGGCGTACATGCCTGGCGTCGCTTCCGGCAGATCGGGCAGACCGACACGCACCTGCGACACGTGCGTCGAGGCATCGGCCGTCGGCAGCAGGTTCACCGAGGTCGCCTTGACCCATTTGCGCAACTCGGGGAATTCGACGCTCGCCGCTTTGACGCCGCGCATCTGCGGCAGACGGTATTGCGGCACGCTGGCGGTCACACGCAAACCGCCCGGCTGGTAAATGGTAAACAAGGGCTTGCCCGGCGTCGCCATGTCGCCAACCTCGGCCAGACGGCGGGCGACGATGCCGTCGATCGGCGCGACGATGGTGGCGTGGCTCTGGCTTGCGCCGGCGGCGGAGCGGTTGGCAGCGGCCGCGTCGAAGTCGGCCTTGGCCTTGTCCACGGCCGCCTGGCTGACGAATTTCTGTTCCTTCAGGCTCTTGTTGCGCTCGTAATTCAGCTTGGCGTTGGCGTACATCGCCTCGGCAGCGCGCGCCGCTTCTTCGGCTTCGCGGGCATCGATGCGCATCAGCACCTCGCCTTTCCTCACCGACTGCCCGGCATCGACCCGCGTTTCCAGTACGCGGCCGGCCACCTGGGCGCCGACTGTCGCCTGCTGCACCGCCTCGACCAACGCCTCGGCCGGAAAGGTGAGATCGACCGCATGCGGCTTGACCACGACCACCGGCAACGGCTCGGCGGCCACTGCTGCGGTGCACACCCCAAAAAGGGCAAAAACCAGGGAGCGAAGAGTATGTGCGTTCATGAATATAAGCATACGCTAATTTATAGTATTGAGGCAAGCCAGGCATCTGCACAGCAATTGATTTTATTGCCTTTTCCCGAACGAAAACTCAGTCCGCTTGCCAGATGTTGCGGCAGCGCGTTTCCTTGACCCACCAACTGGCCAGCGCCCCGAGCGCAGCACACAGGGTGACGACCAGCACGCCGTGGCGCCAGGTCGCCACGTCGTAGACGCGCACCCCAGCCACCATCTCGCCCTGCCAGCCTAGATCCATGACCCAGCCGAACAAGGGCTGCAGCAAGGCCCCAGCCAGGAAGCCGCCCATGTTGGCGACACTAGTCGACATACCGGACAACAGCGGCGGATTGACCTCCTTGGCGCAGGCCCAGCTCAGGCTGAAACCGGCCGTGGTCAGTCCCATCAGCCCGAACAGGGCATAAGAAAGAGGCAGCGGCATGGTCACGCCGGACAGCCAAATCAGCCACAGCAAGACATAGAAATGCGAGGCACCGACCAACACCGGCTTGCGTCGTCCCAGGCGATCGGACAGGCTGCCAACCAAAAGGCAGCCAACGGCGAAACCGCCGAACCACAGCGATAGATGGCTGGCCGCCACCTGGCGCGGCATGCCGTGCACCTGCATCAGATAAGGCGTCGCCCACAGACCGGCGAAGGTGAAGAAGGCGCCCGACATGCCGGTATTGACCAGCACCGTCGGCCAGGTCGAGCGGTTTTTCAGTACGGCGAGCAGGCTATTAAGCACGGCCGTGCGATCGAAACGCGGTTTATGCCCCGCCGCCAGGGCCGCCGGACTGTCGCGCACGATCAGCCAGCACAACACGCCGAGCGTCAGCGACAGGGCGCCGACGCCAATAAAAACCCCGCGCCAGCCGGTCGCCTGGGCCAGAGCCGAGAGCGGCGCGCCAGCCAGCACCGAGCCGAGGTTGCCGACCAGCATGCAGATTCCGACGATGGTGGCAAAGCGGTTTTCCTCAAACCACACCGCCACCAGTTTGAGCATGGCGATGAAGGTGACCGAGACGCCTAGCCCGATCAAGGTCCGTCCGACCAGCGCCAGATCGAGCGACGGTGCAAAGCCGAAGAGGAAACTGCCCACCCCGCCGACGATGCCGCCCAGCGCGAGAATCCGGCGCGGCCCCAGCGTGTCGGCCAGGATGCCGGTCGGAATCTGCATCACCGTATAGACGTAGAAATAGGTCGCCGCCAGCACACCGAGCGATGCCGCGGAGGTCTGAAAAGCCGCCGCCAGATCCTGCGCAATACCCGCCGGCGCAAAGCGCTGGAAGAAAGACAGCACGTAGGCGATAGCAACGACGCCGAGAATCAGCCAGCGGCGGCGTTTGAGGTCTTCGCTCAGCGGAGTCATGGTCGGCTTCCTCCTCGCGGAGATGAAAAGGCGAAACGGCCGCCCCCGAATAGAGGCAGCCGAAAGACGAGCACGGCGCCCACGGGCGCCGACGACATCAGGAGATTACTTGAGGGAGAGAACCCACTTGGCCAAGGTCGCGGCCTCGGCATCAGTCACATTGTTCGGCGGCATCGGCACCTGGCCCCATTCGTTCTTGCTGCCGTTCTTGATCTTGCCAGCCAGCGCAGCTTCCACGCCCTTCTCGCCACCTCGTTTGGCGACGATGTCCTTGTAGGCCGGGCCGACGATCTTCTTGTCGATGGCATGGCAAGTCATGCAGTTCTTGCTCTTGGCCAGATCTTCCGAGGCTTGGGTGACTCCGGTGACAGCCAAGGCGGCGATGGCGGCGACAACGATATGCTTCATGCTTTCCTCCTGTTTTTATTGATGAAAAACCACTTTCCGACGCCAGTCTAACCTGAGATGACGGCGGTTTTGCAGATTAGCTGGCCGTATCGATCAGCAGCGTTTCCAGTTCCAGCCGGCCAACCGGACTGGCCATGGCAATCAGCGTAAAGCCCGGTTTCAGCAGGTAGTCCTTGTCCGGATTGAATTGCCAGCTGCCGTTACGTTCTCGCACCGCCAACAGCACGTAATTGGCGCTACGCAGCTTCAGGTTGCCCAGCGGCTTGGGAATGAAAGCCGCCGGCACCGGAACTTCCTCGACACGCAGGTTCTTTTCCGACTTCAGCATCTCGTCGAGAAAGGAAACAACGTGCGGGCGAATCATCGCCGAGGCAATGCGCATGCCGCCGGTAAAGTCCGGCGAGACGATGGCATCGGCACCGGCCTTCTTCATCTTTTCGATATTGCGCTGCTCGGTGCAACGCGCCACCACGCGTATATCGGGTTTCAACTGCTTGGCGGTCAGCACGATCATCAGGTTGCGCGAGTCATCGCCGGTAACGGCGAACAGGCCCTTGGCATCGTCGAGATCAGCCAGCAGCAACACGTCGTCGTCACTGGCATCGCCATGCAGGTAGAGAAAGCCCGGATTCCGCTCCTTGTATTCCTCCAGCCGGTGCAGATCCTCATCCACCCCAACGTAATGGCGATTGGTCGCCTCCAGTTCGTGGGCGATGTTACGGCCGACGCGGCCAAAACCGCACAGAATGTAATGCCCCTTCAGTTTCTTGATTGCTTTTTCCATGCGTTTTCTCCGCAGGGTTCCATTGAGGTCGGTTTCGAGCAGGGCGACAGTCACCACCGAAAACAGCATCGACAGGTTGCCCGCGCCGAGGATGCCAATGATGACCGTCAGGACACGGGCCGGCTGATTGCTCGACATGTCGATGATTTCGCCGTAGCCGATGGTGGCAACGGTGATGAAGGTCATGTAGAAGCAGTCGAACCAGGAGTATTTATGCTCGGTCAGCAGCATGTAGCCGACCGTGCCAAAAATGTGCACGGCGACCAGCATGCTGAGCGCAATATAAAGCAGCCGGAAGATGTAGCTGATCTGGCTGGAGTTGATGCCGTTGGCCAAGGTCGCTCCCGATTAGTCGCTGACCGGCACCGACTGAGTCATGAAGATGACGGCCTTGCCACCATCCATGTTGGCATGCAGCGACTCCACCAGCGGTGGATTTATCGCCTGATCGGCATCCCACTTGATGATGAAATTGGCGCCGGATCCGCCAGAGGCATCGTTCAACTCGACGAACAACTCCAGCGTACCAAGCGGCGGAATCTGCACCGGCGTCGGCACACGCTCACCGAGCAACTTGCCGTGGGTGTCGAAATAGCGCGCCGACTGAACCCTCAACGGGCGCTTGGCATCGGTATTGCGGATACTGACCAGGGCGGACAACAGCACATAAGAGGCCTTGCCCGCCTTGCCCAGGTTGCCGTACAACATATGGGAATAGATCGGCAGATACAGCGTCTGCCCCTTGACCAGCGGCCTGACTTCCTGCGCTGCCACTAACGACGTAACGAACGACAGCGAAACGGCGGCCACGGCCAAGCGCACGCGATGCAAAATCCCCATGACTCCCCTCCCTGTCGGCCATCGTTGGCCGACGACGATTCATGACGGGATTCTGCCACAGCCGCGACTGCCGCGCAGCCGGGCTTTACGCCGAAGCGGCGCTCAGTTGCCGGTCTGGACCTCGATCCAGGCAGCTTCGGCGACGCTCCAAGTCCGCCGGTATGCCTCGCGCAGCGCCAAGCGCAAGCCCTCGGTGACCGCGGCCGGAAAAACCTGGCCGGCCAAGGCATCTTCCAGCGCTTCGGCAGCGGCAGCGAGACGCACAGCGCCAATATTGGCCGCTGCGCTGCGCAGGGAATGCACTTTCTTACGCTCGTCGACCAGATTGCTTCGACTGGCTTCCCACTCCTGGAGCCAATCGGCATAGTGCTCGATGAACAGGCCAAAGGACTGCCACCACAAGCTCTCGTCGTCGAGCATGCGTGCGACTGCCGCGGCAACGTTGAAGCCTTCCAGTACGCGCGGGATTGCCATAATATAAATTCACTAAAAACAATATAAGTATTGTCGTGCATACAACAATGCCGGAGTTTACGAAAAAGGTAAATCGACCCTATACAAATTCCGTGTATTACAATCGCCGCATCTAATCAGCATCCGCACATTTCATGCGCCAGACCGCGCTAATCGTCGAAGATGACCCGGGAACTCGCCATACCTTGAGTTCCACGCTGGCAACAGCCGGTATCGACTGCCTGTTTGCCACGGACGGCGCTGGCATGTGGCGCCAACTCGGCAACAATCCGGACGTGGTCATCCTCGACCTCGGATTACCTGATGCCGACGGCCTGGAGTTGTTGCGCCAACTACGCCAGCAATCGGAAGTGCCGGTCATCATTCATTCGACCCGATCCGACGAGATCGAGCGCATCATCGGCATCGAAATCGGCGCCGACGA
>JAYRMB010000010.1:0-27276 GCA_041904995.1 Azonexus sp. | reverse complement strand
CACCGGCACGCCGCAACCCTCGTCGGCAATGCGCACATGGAAACTGCCGTCGGCCTCGCTACCCGCGACCAGGGAGACACACGTTCCAGCGGGCGCATGGCGCAAGGCATTACGCACGACATTTTCGATGGCCCGATGCAGCAATTCCGGATTGGCCGACAGAACCGCCATGTCGCCCGGTCGGTAATCCAGAGCCACCTGCCGCCCCTCGCCCTCGAACACGGCGTCCTCGGCGATCGCTTCGAGCAACTCAGCCATATCGACCGCTTCGATCCGCCCGGCGACGCCGGCCTCCAGGCGGGCCAGGGTCAACAGTTCGCCGACCAGCCCATTCATCCGCTCCCCCTCGCGCTCGATCCGCTGCAGGCAGTCCTCCAGACGCTCCGGCTGTTGCCGGGCCAGGCCGATCGCTGCCTGAAGTCGGGCCAGCGGCGAACGCATCTCGTGCGAAACATCGTGCAGCAAGCGCTTCTGCCCGGCCACCGAGGCCTGGAGACGCTCGGTCATGCCGTCGAAATCATTCCCCAGATCGGCCAACTCGTCGCGGCGGCCACCCATGGCCTTGGCCACCCGCACGCCCAGATCGCCTTCGGCAACTGAGCGTAAGCCGTTGCGCAGCTGCCGTATCGGCTTGGCGAAATACCAAGCCAACCCGGCCGCACACAACAGGCTTACCAGGAAGCCGCTGAGCAGTGGAATCAGCGGAATACCCCTTCCCCGACCCGGCAGCCGATGCGGCCCTCGCATGTCGTCGCCCGGCTTGGGCGGACCGAAAGGCGCCATCTCCGGCGGTGGAGGCGGTCGCTCTTCGCCATGACGAGGTAAAAAATCTGGCGGCGGACGATTATCGATCGCCAGATGGGGCAGCTTTCCCTCCCGCTCCAACCAGAACAAGCTACCGGTGACGACAACGCCGACCAGCTGCCCGAGCCAGATGAACAGCAGGAATTTCCAGAACAGGCGGCCCACCGATTATTCCCGGATCAACTGGTAGCCCTGCCGATAGACCGTCTGAATGCATGAGCGACCGTCGGCCAGGGTGCCCAGCTTGTGCCGGATGCTCGACAAATGCACATCGACGCTGCGATCGAATCGCGTCAACGGCCGCCCCAAAGCCTGCTCCGACAGGTCGCCCTTGCTCACCGGCCGGCCGGCATTGCGGGCCAGCACTTCGACGAGGTTGAACTCAGTGCTGGTCAGTTCGACGGCCTGGCCACTCCATTCGACCCGACGCTGTTCCGGATAGACCGCCAGCGCCCCGATCACCATCGGCCCGGCGGCTTCGCTGCCGTTTCTGGTACGGCGCAGGATAGCCCGCAGGCGGGCTGCCAGTTCGCGCGGCAGGCAGGGCTTGGGCACATAGTCGTCAGCCCCGAGTTCCAGGCCGAGAATGCGATCCATGTCATCGCCCTTGGCCGTCAACATTAAAACCGGCACGTCGCTCGCCGCCCGGATGCGACGCAAAACCTCGATACCGCTCAAACCGGGCATCATCACGTCGAGCACAACCAGGGCGTAGCTGCCGGCCAGCGCTTCGGCCACGCCGCTCTCGCCATCATGCACGGCGGTCACGGCAAAACCGTCCTGGTTCAGGTAGTCCCGCAGCATGCAGGAGAGTTCGACGTCGTCGTCGACGATCAGAATCTGGCTCATCGCTCGAAATATTGGGTGTCCAACAGCGATGTTACCCAAGCCCCAGACCGCAAACCAGACAAAAAGTGGCGTCTTTACAGAGTTTTACGGCAATTTCTTCCTGCCAACGCGAAGAAAGCCCGTAACGACGCCGCTTGGGCCGGGTCGGCAAAATCTGCCGCAGCACGCCACTACTCCCCGGCCAATGGCCCAACAAACCGAATAACTCCGGTTTTTTGCCGAAAAGTCCCTCGCCCTTAACGAGTTTTTACTCTGCTTTACCCAAAACGCCGCCAATTTTCGGCCATTCAGGCCGATAAGTTGCTCAAGCAGGACAAATCCGGAGGCGCTTCCGGAATTTCATTTCCTATCTTTTCCACGAGGGGATTCATCATGGTCAGCAGCATCAACTCGGCATCGTCGATCAGCCAGCTGTTCTCAAAACTCGACACCAAGAAGCAAGGCTATCTGGAAAAAAGCGATCTGGTCTCCGCTTTCAGCCAGATCGATTCAAGCAGCGACAGCACCTCGGTCGATCAACTGTTCACCGCGCTCGACAGCGATGGCGACGGCAAGGTCAGTGAAAGCGAATTTTCCAGTACCCTCAGCAAACTGCAGGAAGAGCTGGATGGCCAGTTCAACTCCATGCGCATGGGCGGTTTCCAGGGTGCCCAAGGGGCCGGCATGGGCGGCATGCCCCCGCCGCCTCCGCCGCAGGACGACGAAGGCTTCACCAAGGACGAGCTGCAGAGCCAGCTCGATGAAATCGGCGATAGCGATTCGGAACGGTCGAGCTTCATCTCCAACGTCGTGAACAATTTCGACGAGGCCGATACCAACGGCGACGGCAAGGTGAGCTTTGCCGAAGCCCAGGCCGTCAACGGTAACTCCGGCAGCACCAACGAGACCTCGGCCAGCTCGAACAAGCCTGCCCACATGCCCCCCCCGCCGCAGGGCGAGGACAAGGGCTTCACCCTGTCAGAACTGAAGAGCCAACTGGAGGAAATCGGCAGCAGCGACAGTCAGCGCGCCTCCCTCATTTCCAGCATCGTCAGCAACTTCGAAGCCGCCGATACCGATGGCGACGGCAAGGTGAGCTTCGCCGAAGCCCAGGCCTACCAGGAACAAACGAGCGGCACCACCGATGGAACAACCACCGCTTCGACCAGCAGCGCAGCGAACTCCGATGCCCAACTGATGAAGCAGATCATGCAACTGATGCATGCCTACAGCAGCTTCAACGACAACAACACCAATTCTTCGCTGAGCAGCCTGCTGTCGGTTTCTGCCTGAAAGCGACGCCTGTTCGCGCCAAGGCCGGCCTCGCCGGCCTTTTTTCTTGGCGGAAATTGCATTGCACCTGTCCGCCCACAGCATGGCGTCGGGCCATCCGCCGCCTTAGCATAGCCGGCACAAAAGCAAACCTCTTGGAGAAGACATGCTGGCCTTTCAGGACTACTACCCGGAAAACGTCGCTCATTGCTACGGCTGCGGCCGCCTCAACGAGCAGGGGCATCAGATCAAGACCTATTGGGAGGGCGACGAGACGGTCACCCGCTTCACGCCGCGCCCCGAACACACGGCCATCCCCGGTTTCGTCTATGGCGGCCTGCTCGCCTCGCTGATCGACTGCCACGGCACGGGCACGGCCGCGGCCGCCATGTATCGCGCCGAAAACCGGGCTATGGATAGCCGGCCGGCCTTCCGCTTCGTTACCGGCTCGCTGCACGTCGACTACCTGAAGCCGACGCCGCTCGGCCCGACCCTGGAAATCCGCGGTCGCATCAAGGAAATCAAGGGCCGCAAGGTGATCGTCGAAGCCACGGTCTACGCCGAGGGCATCGCCACCGCACGCGGCGAAATCGTCGCCGTGCAGATGCCGGAGAGCTTCACCGCCTGAACCCGTTGCTCAGCAAGGCCACTGCTGCGGTGCACTGGTCCAAACAGGCAAAAACCAAAAACCGGCGACCCGGCCGCTTAAGGCCTCATGGCGCCATCGGCCAGCGGAACTGGACGGTCTTCAAACCTTCCTTGGCACCGACCCGCAGGCGCTGCATGCGCGTCACGTCGCCGACGGTGGCGCGCACCTCATAGCGTCCGGCCGGGAGCTTGGCAAGGAAGACCGGCCCTTCGGCCACCGCCTCCAGCAGGGGTTTGCCGACGGCGTCGGCGATCACGACCTTGACGTCGCTGAGGTACTCGCCATTCTGCAGGGCGAAGACCAGCTTGATGTTGAAGCCCATCTCCAGCGCCCCGACCCGCTCCAGCGACTCGTCGCCGACACCGCCCGAAACGTAGGTAATATCGCCGCTCTGCTTCACCGCCTCGCCGTTGGCCGCCAAGGCCGATGTCGAGCCAAACAGCGCAACTGTCCAGAGTACGAAAACGCATCGAATCCATCGTTGCCGCATCGCCAACTCCTTTCGCATAACGCTCGCCACTTCCGGCGAGCAACTTGTATTCACATTAGCAGGTCAAAACTCAATTTGCTCTCGCAAATTTGGTATATTGATCGAATCTATTCAATTGGGGGCTCCATGTTCGCTCGCATACTTCTCGCCCTGCTGCTCACCGTTTCCGGCGTCAGCCACGCCCAGACAAAGGCTTACCGCTTTTCGCCGGTCAATCAATGGGATATCGCCAAAACAGCGGCCTACTGGAATCCCATCATCCGCTATGTCAGCGAAAAGAGCGGCGTTCCGCTCGAGCTGAAGATCGGTCGCACTTCCGCCGACACCACCGCCTATGTGCTGACGCAGGAAGTCGAATTTGTCTTCTCCAACCACCTGTTCAGCCCGGACCGCGAAAAACTGGGCTGGAAAGTCTTCGGTCGGCGCTGGACGCCCCCGCTGTTCGGCCAGATAGCCGTGCCGGCCGATTCGCCGATCACCAAGCTGGAAGACCTGAAAGGCCAGGAAATCGTCTTTGCCGGACCGGAAGCCTTCATCGGCTATCGCGTCACCTACGCCCAACTGCTCAGCCGCAACATCGACGTCAAGGTCGTCTTCGCCGGCAACCAGAACGCAGCCTTCGCCCAGCTCTTCGCCGGCAAGGCCAAGGCTGTCGGCAGCAACTCGGCGCTGGTCGACGGCTACACGATACGTGAAGGAAAAAAATTCCGCGTCCTGTGGACCTCGGAGGGTTACCACGATCTCGCCCTGATGGCCTCCAGCAAAGTGCCGGACAAGGACGTCAAGGCTGTCGCCTCGGCCTTCATCGGCATGCATCGCGATCCGGTCGGCAAGGCCATCCTGCTACGCGCCTCGGAAGAAGTCGGGCTCGATCCCAAGGCCTATTTCCTGCCGGCCACTGCTGCCGACTACGAATCCTATCGTCGCTTCTACCAGACCGCCCCCGCTGCCGTGCGTTGATCGATAAGCAATGAAACTGCTCGCCTACCTGCTGCCCAAGGCGCTGATCACGCGGGTATATGCGCTGTATTCGGCGACCTTGCTGCTTTTCGTCGGCAGCAGCCTGGTTCTGTTCTACGAGTATCAATCGCGCGCAGTCATCGAAGATGCCCAGGACTCGGCCAGCATGCTGGTTGAAGTGCTGGCGCAGACGGTAACCGAAAGCGCCGTCATCGGCGACTACGACACCATCCAGCGCACGCTGGACAAGGCAATCCTGCGCTCGCAATTCGATTCCGCCGCCTTCATCGACTTACAAGGAGCGATGATCAAGAGCGAGCACCGTTCTGCCACAGCGTCGCCGGCGCCGGTCTGGTTGCGTGACCAGATCGCCGCGCAATTGTTCGAGGCCAACCGTACCATCACGGCGGGCGGCAAGGATTACGGCGTGCTGCGCCTGGGCTTTGCGCTTGATGCGATCAGCGCCGGGCTCTGGCAACTGGTGCGAACCGCTTTTGCCCTCGCCGCACTCAGCCTGCTCGGCGGCCTGCTCATCATCTGGTTTCCGCTCAAGCGCTGGCTCGGCACACTGGAGCGGGTACGCGCCTACGACCCGGCGACACCACTGATCGCCGGCACATCCACCGTGCCCGATACCGAAGATATCCCGCTCGAATTCCGTCCCGCTTTCGAGGTGTTGCGGCGCAACGCCGAAAGCCTGCGCAGCGAACTCGAAGCGCGCGAACGGGCCATCCGTTCGCTGCAGGATGTCGCCGCCAGCCTGCTGCACGTCAGCAGCCTGGCCCAACCGGACCAGGAAGCCGATCTCGATGGCTTGGCCAAGGTCATCGCCCGCCTGGTGGCAGAACGTGAGGCCAGCCGCCTCGAACTTGAGCAAGCCAAGGAAGCTGCCGAAGCCGCGAACCTGGCCAAGAGCGAATTCCTGGCCAACATGAGCCACGAGATTCGCACGCCGATGAACGGCATCCTGGGCATGACCGATCTTGTTCTCGACACCGACTTGAACGACGAACAGCGCGAATTCATCGGCATTGTCAAAACCTCGGCCGAATCGCTGCTGACCATCATCAACGACATCCTCGATTTCTCGAAGATCGAGGCCGGCATGCTAACCATCGAGAAGATTCCCTGCGATCTGGCAAGCATCGTCGGCGATGCCCTGCAGCCGATGGCCATCCTGGCCGAAGCCAAGCAGCTTGAACTCAAGCAGGAAATCGCGGGCGATGCGCCCGACAATTTCCTGTGCGACCCCATCCGCCTACGCCAGATCATCGTCAACCTGGTCGGCAACGCCATCAAGTTCACCGCCAGCGGCAACATCACCTTCGGCATCGCGCCGCTGCGCGGCGAAGCCGGCGAGGCCATGCTGCACTTTTATGTGCGCGACACAGGCATCGGCATCCCGCCCGAACGACTGGATCTCATTTTCGATGCCTTCACTCAGGCCGATAGCTCGACGACCCGTCAGTTCGGCGGCACCGGTCTAGGCCTGTCGATCACCCGCAAGCTGGTCGAATTGCAAGGTGGCAGGCTATGGGCAGAAAGCCAGCCGGGCCAAGGCAGCACCTTCCACTTCGCGCTACCCAATCCTTCGGCCAGCGGCCATCGCGACGCCCCCAACGAGGCCACGACCGACGCTGTCGATACGATGCCGCAAACGGCCCCCTTCGGCGACGGCCTGAATATCCTGCTGGTGGACGACAACCCGGTCAATCGCAAGCTGGCTTGCGTCATGCTCGAACGACGCGGCTACCGCGTCACACAGGCGACAAACGGGCGCGAGGCAATCCAGCTGCTCGACCTGAACGCCTTCGATGCCGTGCTGATGGACATGCAGATGCCCGAACTGGACGGTCTCAGTGCAACGCGCATCATCCGCACCAAGGAAAACGCTGAAACCCGCCCTCGCGTGCCGATCATCGCCATGACCGCCAACGCCATGGACTCTGACCGCGAGCAGTGCCTGGAGGCCGGCATGGACGATTACATCTCGAAACCGATCAAGGCCGCCCAGTTGTTCGAGCGCCTGGAGCATTGGACCGTAGCGCCGACGCCGGGCGATCCCGCCTGAACAGCGGCTTCAGTTGCCGGCCAGTCCTTGCAACTTGCGGTACAAGGTACGCTGACTGACTCCCAGGCGCTTGGCCAACTCCGGCAGATCGCGCCCATGCTTTTCCTTGGCCCAGGCAATGTAACGCCTCTCCAGATCTTCGAGCGGGACCACCTCGGCAACGCCAAATCCGCTCTCTCGCTGAACGCTCACCAGCGGTATGTCGTCGGCCATTTCCTGTAGATGTACGACGTCGATACGCTCGCCATCGGCCAGCAGGGAGGCACGTTCGATCAGGTTGCGCAGTTCGCGGATATTGCCGCTGTAACGGCGGCCCGACAGCCAATCGAGCGCCGCCGGGGTAAAGCGCCGGCCCGGCTTGCGGTCCACCCGCTCCAACAGCGATTGGGCGAGCAACGGAATGTCGCCAGCACGCTCATGCAGGGCCGGGGTATGGATCGGGAAGGTATTGATGCGGAAATAGAGGTCGCGGCGGAAGGTTTCGGCCTGCACCATGGCCCGCAGATCGCGGTGAGTGGCGGTGACCAGGCGAAAGTCCGCCGGTAGCCAATCAAGGCCGCCGACCCGGCGATAGGTGCCGGTTTCCAGCAGGCGCAGCAACTTGACCTGCAAGGCCATCGGCAACTCGCCGATTTCGTCGAGGAAGAGCGTGCCGCCGGCCGCCGCTTCGACCAGGCCCTGTTTGCGATGCGTGGCACCGGTAAAGGCGCCCTTTTCATAGCCGAACAACTCGCTCTCGAACAGGGTTTCCGTCATGCCGGCGCAGTCCACCGCAACAAACGGCCCCTCCTCGCGCGCGCTGGCTTCGTGAATGGCGCGAGCGACCAGCTCCTTCCCTGTCCCGGTTTCGCCGAGCAGGACGACCGCCGCATTCGAGTTGGCGACGCGCAGTATCTTTTCCAGCATGCTCATGAAAGCCGGCGAACGCCCGACCAGGCCTTGGGCTGCTGCCCGGCCGCTGGCCTGGCGCACGACACGCATGGTTTCGACGAAACACACGATATCGCCACTCTCGTCGCGGATCGGCGTGATCTCGACGGAAACATGCTCCTCGCCGCGCGGCGTATGGTGCAAGTGCAGGACCTGCTGCGGCACGCCCGACTCCTGGCTCAGCTTCAAGGGGCAGGATTCGCCGGCCTGGTCGCACGGCACATCGAAACGATGCGAAACCTCGTAGCAAGTCCTTCCGGCAAGATCGTCCTTGCCTCCGAAATCGCGGATATAGGCCGCATTGGCACCGATGATCCTGTAATCGGCATCCATCACGATGCGCGGTTCAGGCAAGCCATCGAGGAAGGACAGCAGTTCGTTCAGAAAATGTGCAGTCATGGCGAAATTGTCAGCAGCGACATTAGCGATTGCCAATATTGACACAAAGTCACAAACGGCGTCGCCAAATTTTGACCAGATAAATGCAAACCATTGATTTAAATAAGCTTGATTCAAACAAACCAGGCAGGCACGCATCTTGTTAATAGATAAGCCGGAAACCGGGGAGCCACCTCTCCAGCCCAGGCGCTTTCCTCAATGTCGTACCGAACTGGTGCTGGCCCCGAAGGAGTCGTCGGCGGCGCCTCCCCCTTAAGTTCGCCCCGCAGGCATGCTTTGGCGACGTCGATCCCGCCGGACCAGCACCCCGGTTTCCAACCTTCTTCATCCACTGCCAGAGGACCGATGAGCCAGCCCGACGCCACTACGTCGCAGGAAAATCCTGCCAAAGTCTCCTTCTACGAGAAGCGCAAGAAAATCTACGCCAAAGGCGTGCGCGGTTATTTCGACAACTGGCGGATCGCACTGGTCGTCCTGACCCAGGCGCTCTTCTACGGCGGCCTGTGGCTGCAATGGAACGACCGTCAGGCGCTGCTCTTCCATCTGGTCGAGCGCAAGTTCTACATTTTCGGCCTAGTCTTCTGGCCGCAGGACGTGATTTATCTCTCCGCCCTGCTCATCATTTCCGCCTATGCGCTCTTCCTCGTCACGGCGGTGGCCGGCCGGCTGTTCTGCGGCTACGCCTGTCCGCAGACGGTCTACACACAGCTGTTCATGTGGATCGAGAACTGGGTCGAAGGCGACCGCAATGCCCGCCTGAAGCTCGACAAGGCGCCGATGGATGCGCGCAAGTTCCGCATCAAGGCGACCAAGTTCCTGCTCTGGGGCATTCTCGGCCTATGGACCGGCTTCACGCTGGTCGGCTACTTCACCCCGGTCTCCGAGTTGATCGACAACGTCCGCACCAACAACCTCGGCCCCTGGGAAACCTTCTGGATCTTCTTCTACGGCGGCTTCACCATCCTGATGGCCGGCTTCATGCGTGAGCAGGTGTGCAAGTACATGTGCCCCTATGCCCGCTTCCAGAGCGTGATGTTCGACCCGGATACGCTGATCATCACCTACGACCCGGAACGCGGTGAGCCGCGCGGTATTCGCAAGAAAGGCGCCGACACCAGCCAGCTGGGCGACTGCGTCGATTGCGGCCAGTGCGTCACCGTCTGCCCGACCGGCATCGACATCCGCAACGGTCTGCAATACGAGTGCATCGGCTGCGCCGCCTGTGTCGATATCTGCGACCAGGTCATGGACAAGGTCGGCCTGCCGCGCGGCTTGGTGCGCTACTCGACCGAGAACGCGATGGAGAAACACCTGTCGCGCCAGGAAATTCTCGGCCATATCGTGCGCCCGCGCATCCTGCTGTACACGGCCATTCTGGTGGTGATCATGATCATCGCCGGCTGGGCGCTGACGCACCGCATTCCGCTCAAGGTGGACATCATCCGCGACCGCTCGGTGCTCGCCCGCGAAGCCGAAGACGGCCGGATCGAAAACGTCTACATGCTGCAGATCATGAATACCGAGGAACGCTCCCACCGCTACAAGGTTGCGGTGGACGGCCTCGAAGGGGCAGAAATCGAAGGCAGCGGCGAGATCGACGTAGCGGCGGCCGCACTGCAGTCTTACAACACCGTCGTCCGCGTGCCTCCGGAGGCAGGCAAAGCCGGTTCCAACCGCATCTTCTTCACGATCACGGCCATGGACAATCCGGATATCAAGGTCCACGAGAAAGCGTCTTTCCTCCTGCCCTGAACGCCAACAGGGCAGACTCCGCTTGGGCGGGAGCCATGCTCCCGCCTTTTTTCGTCTGCAACCAGGGGCGAGTAATGTGTGACGCTCCGGCGACCGTCGCTTCAGCGTGACAAGGACAACCACTTACGCACGCTGGCCAGCATCACGTCCGGATTGATCGGTTTGGTCAGGAAATCATCCATCCCGGCATCGAAGCAGCGATTGCGATCTTCGGCAAAGGCGTTGGCAGTCATCGCGATGATGGGCACCCGCCCGCCACGCTGGCTGCGCCGGATGCGCTGCGTCGCCTCGACGCCATCCATGCGCGGCATCTGCATGTCCATCAGGATCACGCCGTAGTTGATTTCGCCGGCCTTGAGCACAGCCTCGACGCCATCTTCCGCGACATCGACGACGAAACCGGCATCCTCGAGGATCTCCACCGCGATTTCAGCATTGATCGGCTCGTCCTCGACGAGCAGGATGCGTGCCCCACGATGCCGCTCGTCGAGGCTCTCTTCGGTACGCGGCGCACCGCCCTCGGCCGACAGGGTATCGGCTTTGCTCAGGCAAGCCGTGAACCAGAACAGACTGCCTTCGCCCAGGCGACTGCTGACACCGGCATCGCCGCCCATCAACTCAGCAAGCCGGCGGGTGATATTGAGGCCAAGACCGGTGCCGCCATGCTGCCGCGTCGTCGAGTTGTCGGCCTGCTCGAAAGCGCCGAACAAGCGCGTCTGGACGGCTTCGGGAATCCCCGGTCCACTATCCTGCACTTCGAAGCGCAACATGACCTGATCGCCGCGGTCCTCGAACAGGCGGGCGCGCAGGGTGACGCCGCCGACCTCGGTAAACTTGATGGCATTGGTCGCGTAATTGAGCAGACATTGACGCAAACGGGTCGGATCACCCAGCAGGTTGCGCGGCAAGCCTTCGGTGCTGACGTTGATCCGCAGGTTCTTGGCCTGCGCCCGCTCGGAAGCAATGGAGGCGACGTCGGCGACCAGTGCCCCGACATGTACCGGCAGGCTCTCCAGCATCAGCTTGCCGGCCTCGATCTTGGACAGGTCGAGGATGTCGTTGATCAAGGCCAGCAGGTACTGCCCCGCCGTCTCGATCTTGCCCAGGCGCTCGCGCTGCCTGTCGCTCAGCGTATCGCGCTTGAGCAGGTGCACCATGCCGGTGATGGCATTGAGCGGCGTGCGGATCTCGTGGCTCATGTTGGCCAGGAAACTGCTCTTCGCCTGGTTGGCACTCTCGGCCTCGACCGCCCGCTCGGCCAGTTGCGCGTTCAGCAACTCGATTTCGCGCGTGCGCTCGGCGACCAGCTCTTCAAGATGCAAACGGTAACGCGCCAGTTCTTCGGCGGTCCGCTTCTTCTCGGTGATGTCTTCCTTGATCGCCAGAAAATGCGTGACCCGCCCATCGGCCTGGCGAATGGGCGAGAAGCTCTGGTACTCGATGAACACCTCGCCATTCTTGCGGCGATTGATCAATTCGCCGTTCCACGAGCCCCCCTGGCTTAGCGCCGTCCACATGGCCTCATAGACTTCCGGTGGAGTGAAGCCAGACTGCAACAGGCGCGGATTCTGCCCTAGCAGCTCGTCCACCGCATAGCCGCTGATCCGGCAGAACGCCTCGTTGACATACTCGATGGCGCCGGCGGTATCAGTGATCAGAATGGCATTCGGGCTTTGCTCGACGGCCTGCGACAGCTTGCGCAGCCGCTCTTCGGCCGCGCGCTGCTCGCTGATGTCGAACCAGGCGACCACGGTACCGACCAGACGCCCGCCATCGAACACGGGGCGAGCCCAGTATTCGACCGGAATCGCCGAACCATCCTTTTTCCAGAACACTTCGTGGTCGACATGCACCCCTTGCTCGCTCAGGCGTGCCGAATAGGCAGGACAATCGTCGAAAGCGTAATGCGAGCCATCGCCATGGGTATGATGGATCTGATCGTGCACCAATTTCCCTAGCATTTCCTCCGCCCGCGCATAGCCAAGCATCTCCAGGCAGGCGCGATTGACGAAAACACAGAGCCCTTTTTCATCGGTGCCATAAATCCCCTCGGCCATCGAATCGAGCAGCAGGCGGAATCGTTTTTCGCTGGCTTCCAGCTGGCGTAGCGAACCTCCCAGCGCCTGATTGGCATCACGCATGGCGTTGATGTAATACCAGCCGCCGTACACGCTGAGAATCAGAAAGCCTCCGGCCACTGCCAGCAGGATGAATAGCCAGCTACGGCTCTCCTCGAGTTGCCCCCAGCCGGCGATCGGATGCGGCAACAACAGGCTGATCCCAACCTCCGGAAAATCGCGCTGCTTGACCAGCACCGGCACGGCCGTTCCGCCGAGATGGCGCAACTGGGGATACATCCGTTCGCCCCATGGCCGCAACGGTAGCGGATCGAGTCGCTCCTGACGGTAGAGCTGCTGCCGATCAAGATCGCTCAAATGCTCGGCGACAGCCCCCGGCAGTGTGCGCCAGAGTTGCTCCGGCCGAGGGGCCAGAATGACCACCCCATTGGCATCGCTCATCAGCACCCCGGCCCCGGCCAGGCGCTTGTTCAGTTCGCTGACATTGATCTTGGCGACGACGGCGCCGATCACCCGCAGGCCATCGTAAACCGGCTGCGAAAAATAGAGCCCGGGAATACCCGAAACCTTGCCGACCGCGTACTGCTTGCCGGGCTGTCCGGCCAAGGCACTGCGGAAATACCCACGCTCGGCGTAATTCCCCCCGACAAAACTGCCTTCCGTTCCGGCATTGCTCGCGGCAACCCCCAAGCCCTGCGTATCGACCAGCCAGACCACATCGATGCCGAAAGCTGTCGCCTGCACCTTGAGCAAGTCATTTACCGGCTGCAAGGCGGGCAGGCTCTCGAAGTGCTGTCGCAATTGCGCGGCATCATCCGTCGCCAGCCGGCTGCCGGCTGCTTGGCGTAAGGCACTGCGCACGAAGACATCCTGTGACAGTGCCAGCGGAACAGCGTGCAGAGTATCGAGACTCTCCCGCACATTGAAGGCGACATACTCGATTTCCCGGCCGGCCATGGCATCGTCAGCCTCGATCAGGTTTCGCGCGGTGGCATCGTTGTAATGCTTGGCGGCAAAGCCGGCAACGCCCAGCCAGATAAGGACCATGAACGCTAGCGGCCGCAGTCGCTGGGCATCGACCTGAAAATCAGCCCGCCGCGCCAATACGGCAGCGATGGTGACGATAACGATGGATAGCGTGGTCAAAGCCAGCGTCGCAGCCAGCAAGGTCGGGGTCAGTGCCGAAGGCACGCCGGCGGCATCGCCGTCCCGCACGAAATAGGCAGCCGCCATCGCCGTGTAGTGCATGCCGGAAATCGCTCCCCCCAGGATGAGGGCAGCCGCCGGATTCCGCCAACGGCCGATGGCCAGTTGCGGCAACAGACGAAGCTTGAGCCACAGGGCCAACACCGCCAGCAGCACGGCAACGACGACCGACAACAGGAAAAGATTGCGGTCGTAGCGGACGACACCATCCAGACGCATCGCCGCCATGCCGCTGTAATGCATGGTGCCGATACCCAGCCCGATGAGCAGGCCGCCGACCAGCATGTCACGCAACCCGGTATGACTGCGCGCCACCAGGTGCAGGGCAAGAACACAGGCCAGGATGCCCGGCACAACCGATAGCGCGGTCAACCAGGGGGAATAATTCACGGCACAGGGGAGCTTGAATGCCAACATGCCGACGAAATGCATGCTCCAGATGCCGGTACCCATGGTGACGCCGCCGGCCACCAGCCACTTGCGCCGCGCCGTGCCGCTTGCCAGTTGGGCCACGAGATCGGAGACCTGTAGCGCGGCAAAACAGGAGAACACCGCCACCGCCAGCGACAGGGCAACCAAGGTGGCGTTGTACTGCCCGACGTAGAGCAGGCTTTCCGCCGGAGGAGTGGTGATCAGTTCAAGCATCTATTGCATCGCCGTGTCATTCGGTAGGCGCTTCACGCCGGCGGCATTGGGCTTTATGGGTAGCGTTGTAGCTTACTCTAATACAGCTGCCCGAGTGCCGACTTGTTGCGCCGCCCAAGGGCTCGTTGGCGGGATGGCAACAGCTCCCGTTTTTTGCCATTTTTGCCATGTGCACCGCAGCAGGCGCTCCGACAACGGCGCTATACTGGTCCAAAACGAGAAGAGAGGAGTCCAGGGGCATGGACGCGCTGTTTCTGCTGGCGCTGGCAACGGTGATCATCGTCTTGGTGTTCGACTACACCAACGGTTTTCACGATGCCGCCAACATCGTCGCCACCGTGATCGCCTCGCGCGCCATGACGCCAGCCCAGGCGGTAGTCATCGTCGGCTTCTTCGAATTCCTCGGCCCCCTGCTCGGCGGCACTGCCGTAGCCAACACCATCGGCAGTTTCGTCGCGCTCGACGGCATCGCGCCGGTGCTCTCCCTGTCCATCCTGCTCTGCGGCCTGCTCGGCGCCATCGTCTGGAACCTGGGCACCTGGTATTTCGGCATTCCTTCGTCGTCCTCGCATGCCCTGGTCGGCGGGCTGGCCGGCGCCGTCGTCGTCTCGGTCGGCAGCGAACACGTGGTGTGGGGTTTCGATCAACTGCTGGTTCACGGCCACCTGACCGGCATCGTCAAGGTGCTGGCGGCCCTGCTGCTCTCGCCACTGATCGGCTTCTGGGCCGGTTTCATCATCCATCGCCTGCTCAATGCCGTATTGCTTGCCGCCAACCCGGCAGCCAACGCACGCTTGCGCGCGGCGCAGTTCATCACCGCCGCCGGGCTTGCCTTCTCGCACGGCGCCAATGATGCCCAGAAAAGCATGGGCATCCTGACCCTGGTATTGCTGCTTGGCGGTTTCATTCCGAAATTCGAAGTACCGTTCTGGGTCATGCTGGCCTGCGCCTCGGCCATCACCCTGGGCATCATGTCGGGTGGCTGGCGCATCGTGCGCACCCTCGGCTTCGCCATCTACCGCGTCCGTCCGATCCACGCTCTCGGTTCGCAACTCACCTCGGCGGTCGTGATCATGGCTGCATCGGCGGGGGGCGCACCAGTGTCGACCACCCACGTCGTCGCCACCTCGATCATGGGCATCGGCGCATCGGAACGACCCCGCGCCGTGCGCTGGGCGAAAGCGAAAGACATTGCCGTCACCTGGGTCATCACCATCCCGGGGGCCGCCCTGGTCGCCATCCAGGCCTATGCACTGCTCAATCTCTTCCTCGGAGCCAAGCCATGAGCGAAGACAACGTCTCCCCATCCATCTTCCGCCGTCTATTCGAGCGCGTCTTTCCCAAGATGCCGGATTTCTTCACCATGCTGACCGAGCAATGCCAGCATGTCGCCCACACCACCGGGCTGCTCGTTGAATACATGGAAACCGGCGAATCCCGCACCGGCGACCAGATCCGCCAGGACGAGCACGAAGCCGACCGCATCAAGGTGCGCAACCTGCACACCCTGAACGAGGCCTTCTCGACGCCGATTGACCGCGAAGACCTCTACCGCGCCATCATCGATCTCGACGAGGTGGTCAATTACTGCAAGACCACGGTCAGCGAAATGCAGGTATTGCAACTGGCACCGGACAAGCACTGCCTGGAGATGGCCATGCACATCAAGCTGGGCACCGATGCGCTGGTTGCCGGCTTCACCCGCCTGGCCAAGACCCCGGTCGAAGCGGCTGTCGAAGCGGACACCGCCCGCAAGGCCGAGCGCCGTGTCGAAAAATGCTACCGCCGAGCCATCGCCGAGCTCTTCCAGGGCGACGACTACATCCACATGTTCAAGCGCCGCGAAATCTATCGCCACCTGTCGAACGCCGCCGACCGCATGGCCAACTGCGCCAACACCCTGCACGACATCGTCGTGAAGATTTGCTGAGATTCGCGGAACCGGCCTTTTCCCGGCCGGTCGAAAGCTGCATGGTCGAGACACTCCTGAGCCAGACAAGAATGGGAGGGCGTCATGCAGAACAAGGAAAATCGCCGGTGCACCAACGATCGCCGGCATAGTGACTTCGGGCCGCCGAGCGGCTGGCGCGAACGGCGGCGACGCACGGAAAGACGCCTACCAACCTTGGCCGAAGAGGAACTCACCGAATCGCAGTTCCTGATCTATTTCGGCGAACGAAGGACCTTTGATAGCAACGAAGAAACGACGCAGGTCGAAATCATCGCCGCCGAAGTGTTGAGCCGCAGTCGGGATTAGTCCTCGACAACGAGCTCCACCGTTTCGCCCTCGAAGCTCACTACCTGGCCGGGCCGCAATTTTGCCCGTTTGCGCGTGTCCACCGCAGCATCGACCTTGACCCGACCTTCGGCGATGGCCGCATGCGCCGCCCCGCCCGATTCGCACAAGCCGGTGGCCTTGAGCAACTGGTCGAGCTGGATATGGTCGCCGCGCACGGCAAAGCGGATGGTCATGCTGTTCTCCAAAGGTTCATATGCGGCGCAAGCGCGTCGGTGCGCCATTGTAAGCCCGGACAAGCGAACGCGCCGATTGTTGACTCAGGACAATACGCGGCAAAAAAATCGGTGCTAGCGTGGAAGCGTTCTTAATCAACCTTGACGACTTCGCCTATGTTTCCAGAATACCGCGACCTGATCTCTCAACTGAAAACCTCCGACCGCCATTTCCTCAACGTCTTCGACAAGCACAACGATCTGGACCAGAAGATCAAGAATCTGGAAGCGCATATCGAACATGCCACCCATCACGAGATCGAAGCCCTGAAGAAAGAGAAACTGGCGCTGAAAGACGAGTTGTACGGCCTGCTGCGCAAGGCCTCGGCAACCGCCTAAAAGACAAACCCCGCCAAGGCGGGGTTTTAAATGAATATCGGGCATATCGCCGGTGCGAAGAGGGCACACTTGCAGAATACCCATGAACTGAGCGCTACTTATTCACCTGGTTCAAACAACCGTGGCATGAAGAAGTGCGATTTTTTCCGCTGCAGCGAGCACCATCACATAATCCTCGACTAGCTTTTCATACGGATTTCCGACATAGCCGCATCTTCCGTCTGCTATCCCTGCATTTCTCAGCAGTACGCGAAGTCGATTGATCAAATAATCTGCAGAGCCAACCGGTACACCGACCAGAGGGAATAGTCGTGAACACCTATCGGGGCTTGCCTCTGTCAGTGCTCGCCAAAGATCACGCGCACTCATTGTTGTCTTGTCGCCCACCAAAATCAAATGCACCCGGCACGGCCCGTGTGCGCCAAGCACGATAGTCTGTTCGATGTCGCCGGTACGCGACGGCCCGGAAATGAAATTGACGGCACGCGGCAATTCGCCGCGCTCGGCACGCAATAGTGCGAAAGCCTCTTCCATCGTGGCGACGATGCGATCCGTCGGCACCAGGGCGATATGCGTTTCCGGCAGCAGGCTCACCGTGGCTGGCGTGGCCGCCCCCGACAGCAGCATCAGCGTACCAGTCTCGGCAACGGCACAGAAGCAGCCCGTGATGCCAACAGCGTCGGCATCGACCGCGCTACGCGCCGCTACCGTCAGACCGGCCTCGGCCCAGGCGATATCAGCCAGCTCTGGCGCGATCACGGCCGCGTTTGGCAGTGCATTTTCCTTCAGGTAACGCGCGGCCTCGCCCGCCGCCGAAACCAGATCGGCAACAGTTGCGACCGTGCTCGCCAGGCTTTCGGCTTTCTCCCGAAAGCGGCTGACCAGATCGCCGTTCATCGTCGGTTGCGGCCCAAGCTTGCGCTCCGCCATGTAACGCTCAGCGGCAGCGCGTCGTCCGGCAAAGTCACCCTTGCCGACGCCGCGCCGGACGCGCTCGAGGATTTCGTCCCGCGCGCTCATGCGACGCGATTCCTCGGCTCGCCCGCTGCCCAAGCCTCGATGTTGTCGATCAACTGATCGGCCAGGGCCTGCATGGCCGGGCGGCTGGACCAGGCGACGTGCGGAGTGAGCAGGAAATTGGGCAGCGCCAGCAAGGCCGGATCGACCATGGCGTGCCCGGCTGGCGGTGGCTCGGCGGTAATCACGTCGAAACCGGCACCGCCGATCCAGCCTTCCTTGAGCGCCCGGATCAGCGCCGCTTCATCGACGATGCCGCCGCGCGCCGTGTTGATCAGCAGCGCCGTCGGTTTCATCGCCCGCAGCTCAGCCTCACCGAACAGGCCGCGCGTGTCGTCATTGAGCGGGCAATGCAGGCTGATCGCATCGGCCTCGGCCAGCACGCGCTCTAAGGCGACGTAGCCAGGACGAACCGTCGCCGCCCCCTTACGCTCAGCCCGCCAGACACGCATGCCGAAGGCTTCAGCCAGTCGCGCCACGCCATTGCCCAGGCTACCGCTGCCGACAATGGCCAAAGTCGAATCGTGCAGGTCGCGAATCGGATGATCGAACAGGCAGAACTGCTCCGACTGCTGCCAGCGCCCGGCCAGCAGGCTCTCGCGCCAGGCGACCAGGTTGCGCGACAGGGCCAGCAACAGCGCCATGACGTGCTCGGGCACGGTGCGCTCGGCATAGCCGCGGATGTTGGAGACAACGATACCGCGCTCGCGGCAGGCGGCGAGGTCGACGTTATTGGTGCCGGTCGCCGACACCGCGATCATTTTTAGCTCAGGGAGGCTGTGCACCGCAGCAGCGTCGATCGGCACCTTGTTGGTGATCGCCACGCTCGCACCGCGCAGTCGTTCAACCACATCGACCGCTGCGGTTTTCGGGTACTCGACCCAGTCGTGAGCGAAGCCCGGTCGCCGCATATCGGCGATGATGGACTCGCCTTCGAGCTGGACGATACGCATCAGAACGCCGCCTCGGCGAAGGTCTTGCCGCTGGCTTCGGCCAGCATCTTCACCTGCTTGCCCAGTTCCGGCTGGCCGGCATAAACGATGCGATCAACCGGCGCACCACACAGGCCAGTGACGGCAGCGGTGTCGCCTTGCAACAGGTTAACCACCCCCGCCGGCCATTCGACGCGCGAGGTCAATTCGCACAGCGCGAACACCGCCGAAGGCGCTTTCGGGCTCGGTTTGACGACCACCGTACCGCCTGCGAGCAAGGCCGGCACCAAGGCCTTGGCGGCGCGCACCAGCGGGCGATCGGCATCGATCACCAGGCCAGCCACCCCGGTTTCGCCCACGGCCATACCGCGCAAGGCGTCAATGGCGGCCTGCACATCGGCCGTCGCCGCTTCCTCGGTCAGCCCGAGATCCTGCGTCAGCAGCTTGGCGAAATGGCCGGTGTAGCGATCCACCCCGTCGGCCAGCTTGCCCAGGCAGACCTGACGTGCCGCCAGGCCCATGGCCGCCCATTCCGGCTGCGCCGCGCGGGCGGCGGCGACCGCCTCCTCGGCCTCACTCGCGCCGCACAGCGGCACGCGGCGCAGGGCCTCGCCGGTGACCGGATTGACCACGTCGTAGAAGGCATCGCCGACCGACAAAAAGGCGTGGCCGTTAACCCACATCGGGATGGCCATCGGGCCTTCAGCGGAAAATTCCATGTTCAATCTCTCCTTGCTGCTGCATATAGTTCGTGAAATGTCTTGGTCGCCGGCGCCGCCAGGTCGCGCCCGCTGGTCCAGCCCGGGGCCATGCCGAGGATACGGATGCGCCCTTCATCGCCCGCCAGCCAGTTCAGGTAGCGCCGGGCAAAGCGGCTGAAGGCGCGGTACAGCATGGGCTTGCCGGCCAGCCAGGCCCAGGCCTTGAACGCCAGCCGCTCTGACCACGGGCGCAGGCCGCGCTCGACCTGCTCCTCGCGCAAATGGTGCATCAGGGTCGGCAAGGGGATGCGTACCGGGCAGACGCTGCCGCACTGATTGCACCCGGTGCTGGCATGCGGCAGATCGAGCGCATTCTCGATGCCGGTGTAGAGCGGCGTCAGCACCGAGCCCATGGGCCCCGGATAGACCCAGCCGTAGGCGTGGCCGCCGAGCGAGAAATAGACCGGGCAATGGTTCATGCAGGCGCCGCAGCGGATGCAACGCAGCATGTCCTGATAGTCCGAGCCGAGGAGATTGGCCCGGCCGTTATCGACCAGGATGAAGATTGTCTTCTCCGGCCCTTCGCCGTCACCCTCGCGCCGCGTGCCGGTGAGCAGCGAGACATAGTTCGAGATGGTCTGGCCGGTGGCCGAGCGCGGCAACAGGCGCATCAGCGTGGCGAAATCCTCCAGCGTCGGCACGATCTTCTCGATGCCGGTGACGACCACATGCACGCGTGGCAGGCTGGTCACCATGCGGCCGTTGCCTTCGTTGGTCACCAGCGCTGCCGTGCCGGTCTCGGCGATCAGGAAGTTGGCGCCGGTGATGCCCATTTCGGCACTGAGAAAATGCTGGCGCAGCACCTGGCGCGCCTCGCGCGTCATGTCCGGAATATCGGCCGAGGTGCGCGTCTGGATCGGCCGCCCGTGCTCCTCGGCGAACAGCTCCTCGACTTCCTGGATGGTCTTGTGCACCGCTGGCGCGATGATGTGCGACGGCGCTTCGCCGGCGAGCTGCACGATGTATTCGCCGAGGTCGGTCTCGACCGGGCGAATGCCGGCTTCGGCCAGTGCCTCGTTCAGCCCGGCCTCCTCGGACAGCATCGATTTCGACTTGGTCGCCTTGCTGACGCCGTTGCGCTGGGCGATATCGACGACCAGACGGGCGACCTCCTCGCCGTCACATGCCCACAACACTTCCGCACCCGTCGCCTTGGCCTTTGCCTCGAACAGGGTGAGCCAGATGTCGAGATCCTGCAGCGTGCGGTTGCGAATGGCTTCAGTGGCATCGCGCATCTGCTCAAAAGCCAGTCCATCCTCGGCCAGCGCGGCGATGCCCTTGGCCCGCTTGCCGACGAAGAGCGGCTTGGCTTTCTGCAATGCACGTTGCAGCACCGGATTGCGCACTTTCTCGGCGGCGCGCGCCTGGAAGAACATGGCCTGCGAACGCATCAGGAGCCTCCGGCCAGCACTTCGGCGATATGCAGCACGCGCGTCGTTTCATCGCCGCGCCGGCGCAAGCGGCCTTCGATATTCATCAGGCAGCCGAGATCGCCGCCGACCACCGCGTCCGCCTTCTGTTCGGCGATGGAGTCACACTTGCGATCGACGATCTGCGTCGACACCTCGCCGAACTTGACCGAAAAGGCACCACCGAAACCGCAACAGGCCTCGCACTCGGCCATTTCCTTCAGCTCCAGCCCGCTGACTTTCATCATCAGTTCGCGCGGCTGCCGCTTGATTCCTAGGGCGCGCAGCCCCTTGCAGGAGTCGTGGTAAGTGACTGAGCCATCGAAGTGGCCGGGCGCCTGTTCCAGCTTGGCCACCACGGAGAGGAAAGTCGTCAACTCATAAGTCCGCGTGGCCAGTGCCTTGGCCCGCGGCCCCCAGGCCGCATCGTCGGCGAAGAGTTGCGGATAGACATTGCGAATCTGGTCGGTACATGAACCCGACGGCACGACCACGTAGTCGTAGCCTTCCAGCTCGGAAATCGCCTTTTTTGCCAGGTGCACCGCAGCAGTGCGCTCGCCGGCACTCCAGGCCGGCTGGCCGCAACAGGTCTGGCCCGACGGCACAACGACCTCACAGCCGGCAGCCTCGAGCAAACGAAGGGAAGCAAAGCCGACCGATGGACGCATCAGATCGACGAGACAGGTAACGTATAGAGCTACGCGCATGCTAATATTGCGCCGCACAAGAACATAAAAAAGTAGCCAATGCTACTCAAACAGCGCCAATAAAGGAATCCAGTTGTCAGAAGCCGCCAGTGCGACCGCCACCGGGTCCGCCAAGAATCCCGGATCCATCCAGGTCATCGAACGCATGATGTCGCTGCTCGATGCGCTTGCCGCGTCGCCGGATCCGGCCAGCCTGAAACAACTGGCCAGCGCCACCGAACTGCATCCGTCGACCGCGCACCGCATTCTGGCAGCCATGAGCGCCGCGCGCTTTGTCGAACGTCAAGATGCCGGCACTTATCGCCTCGGCATCCGCCTGCTTGAACTGGGCAACATCGTCAAATCGCGCATCAACCTGCGCGAGGTCGCCCTGCCCTTCATGCAGGAACTGCACGAGAAGATCGGCGAAGCAATCAACCTCGGCGCCCGCCACGACGACGAAATCGTCTATCTCGAACGCACCTCGTCGGGCCGCTCGCTGGTCCGCGTCGTCTATCTCGTCGGCGGCCGCGCCCCGCTGCACCTGACCTCCCTCGGCAAGCTTTTCCTCGCCGCCGAAGGCCCGCAGAAAGTGCGCGAATACGCCAAGCGCACCGGCCTGCCCGGCAAGACCCCGCATTCCCTGACCACGCAGGAAGCCCTGGAAAAGGAACTCGACAAGGTGCGCCGCCATGGCATCGCCTACGACGATGAAGAAGCCGAGCTCGGCCTCAAGTGTGTCGCTGCGCCGATCTACGACGATGAAGGCCATATCGTTGCCGCGCTTTCCGTTTCCGCCCCGGCCGATCGCCACGACCCGGATTGGGCTCGCCAGGTACGCCAAACGGCTGACGAGGTCTCACACGCCCTCGGCTACACCGGGCCGCGCAAATAACCTGGATGCACAGCAATAAAAAAGGCCGCTCGCAGCGGCCTTTTTTGTTTGGGCAAATGCCGATCAGGCGGGACGACGCTCCTGCGCCACCCCGGCGCTTTCCATCCAGCGCTTGATACGGTTGGCGTCGCCAACGCGGGTCATCTTGCCGTTCGAATCGAGCAGCACGATCACCACCGGGCGTTCGGCAACGCGGGCCTGCATGACCAGGCAACGACCGGCTTCGGAAATGTAGCCGGTCTTGGAGACACCAATTTCCCAGTTGTCGCTACGAACCAGCGCATTGGTATTGTGGAAGTCGCGGATACGGCCGTTCAGTTCGACCTTGGCTTCGGCCGTGGTCGAAGCCTGACGGATTTCCGGATAGCGCGCAGCGGCAGTAACCATGCGCGCCAAGTCATGCGCTGTCGACACGTTATTGCTCGACAAGCCGGTCGGCTCCTCGAAGCGCGTGTTGTACATGCCCAGCGCCTGTGCCTTCTTGTTCATGGCATCAACGAACGCACGCAGGCCGCCCGGATAATGGCGACCCAAGGCATGCGCAGCGCGGTTTTCCGAGGACATCAGCGCCAGCAGCAAGGCTGTTTCGCGCGTCATGGTCGTCCCTACCGGCAAGCGGGAACGCGTGCCCTTCAGTGTATCGACATCCTCGTCGCCGATGGAAATGACTTCCTGCAAATCCAGCTTGGCATCGAGCATGACCATCGCCGTCATCAGCTTGGAAATTGATGCGATCGGCGTCACCGCGTTCGGCTGCTTCTCGACGATGGCGTGGCCGGTGGCCTGATCGAGCACCAGAGCCGAGGCGGAATAGAGCGCCAGACGACCGGCATCGTCATCGAAATTGGTCGATACACGGCGGATCGGCTTGCGCGCGCTCTCGGCAGCAGCCATCTTGGAAACCGCCGGCTTTGCGGCAACACGGGATTCGGATTTGCTCGATTTGTTCGAGGATTTGGCCACGCTCGGCTTGCCCGCAGCGGCACGCACGGTGGATTTACCGGATGCCGGAGCTTTCTTGACGGAATGCACCGGCTCCTTCTTGCTCTGAGCTGCCTGCACTGGCCCCTGCAGACCGGCGCTGACGAGCGCCCCGACCAATAGAACCGTCTTGATTTTCTGCTTCATTCACATCTCTCCTGCCAGCATCGATGCATTGTATCGAAGTTTAGCAGGAGAGAGTGAGATTTCAATAAAAATAGATAGATACAACAAAAACTTAAAGCCGAAAATTAATCAGCATCGACTACCGTCAGTGCCACCATGTTGACGATGCGGCGAACCGTTGCCGTCGGCGTCAGAATGTTGACCGGCTTGGCAGCCCCTAGGAGGATCGGGCCAATCGTCAAATTGTCGCCGGCTGCCACCTTCAGCAGGTTGAACGAGATGTTCGCTGCATCGAGCGTCGGCATGACCAACATGTTGGCCTGGCCCTTGAGGCGGGAATTGGGGAAGGCCTTGAGACGGATATGCTCGTCCAGGGCCGCATCGCCGTGCATTTCACCTTCGACCTCCAGTTCAGGCGCCCGCTGCTTCAGCATCGCCAGCACCTCGCGCATCTTCTCGGCAGTCGGCGTATTTTCGGTACCGAAAGTCGAGTGCGACAGCAGCGCCACCTTGGGCGTGATGCCGAAATTTCGAATTTCTTCGCAGGCGAGCAAGGTCATGTCGGCCAGGTGCTCGGCACTTGGGTCGTAATTGACGTAGGTGTCGCCGATGAAGACCGTGCGGCCCGGCAACATCAGGAGGTTCATGGCGTAGTAGCGATCCAGCCCCTGGCGCGTTCCAATCACGTTCTGCACATATTCACGGTGAGTTTCGTGGCGACCGAAGGTGCCGCAGATCAGGCCATCGGCGTAGCCGAGCTTGACCATCAGGGCGCCATAGAGGGTGTTACGGCGGCGCACCTCGCGGCAGGCATAGTCCGGCGACACGCCCTTGCGCTCCATGATGCGGTGGTAGGTCGTCCAGAATTCTTCGTAATGCTCGTCGAAGAACGCAGAGTTGTCAGAGTGCACAACTTCGTAGTCCTCGCCTTCGCGCAGGCGCAGGCCGGAAGCCTCGATGCGACGCTTGATCTCGGCGTGGCGGCCGATCAAGATCGGCCAGGCGATGCCTTCGTCGCGCACAACCTGGACGGCACGCAGCACGCGCTCATCCTCGCCCTCGGCGAAGACGATGCGCTTGGGCGCCAGCTTGGCCTGGGAGAAGACCGGCTTCATGATCATGCCGGAGTGATAGACGAATTCGTTTAGGCTCTGCAGATAGGCATCCCAGTCCTGAATCGGACGCGTCGCCACGCCGGAATCCATGCCAGCCTTGGCCACAGCCGGCGCAATCTTGACAATCAGGCGCGGGTCAAAAGGCTTGGGAATCAGGTATTCCGGGCCAAAACCGGAGACCTTCTCGCCATAGGCCGACGCAACTACATCCGATTGCTCGGCACGCGCCAGTTCGGCGATGGCCTTGACCGCTGCCATCTTCATTTCTTCGGTGATGGTCGTCGCGCCAACGTCGAGTGCGCCACGGAAGATGAAGGGGAAGCACAGCACGTTGTTGACCTGGTTCGGATAGTCCGAACGGCCGGTACAGATGATCGCGTCGTCGCGCACTTCCTTGACGCGCTCCGGCAGGATTTCCGGGGTCGGGTTGGCCAGCGCCATGATCACCGGCGTTGGCGCCATCTTGGCCACCATTTCGGGCTTCAGGACGCCACCCGCCGAAAGACCGAGGAAGACATCAGCCCCTTCGATGACTTCGCCCAGGGTACGGGCATCGGTCTTCTTGGCATAACGCGCCTTGATCTCGTCCATTTCCTCGACACGACCTTCGTAGACCACGCCCTTGATGTCGGTCACCCAGATGTTCTCGACTGGCGCCCCCAGCATGACCAGCAGGTCGAGACAGGCGAGCGCGGCAGCGCCGGCACCCGAGGTGACGATCTTGACCTTGGTCAGGTCCTTGCCGATCAGGTGCAGACCATTGAGGATGGCCGCGCCGACGACGATGGCCGTGCCGTGCTGGTCATCGTGAAAAACGGGAATCTTCATGCGCTCGCGCAGCTTCTTCTCGATGTAGAAGCACTCGGGCGCCTTGATGTCTTCCAGGTTGATACCGCCGAAGGTCGGTTCCAGCGAGGCGATGGTGTCGATCAGCTTATCCGGATCGCGCTCGTCGATTTCGAGGTCGAAGACATCGATGTTGGCGAATTTCTTGAACAGAACGCCCTTACCTTCCATTACCGGCTTGGCGGCGAGCGGGCCGATCGGCCCCAGGCCGAGAACCGCCGTGCCGTTGGTGATGACGCCAACCAGATTGGCGCGCGAGGTCAGAGTGCTGGCTTCGCCCGGATCGGCGACGATCTCTTCGCAAGCGTAAGCAACGCCCGGCGAGTAGGCCAGCGACAGGTCGTACTGGTTGGTCAGCTGCTTGATGGGGGTAACCGCGATTTTTCCCGGCTTGGGATTGCGGTGATAGAAAAGCGCGGACTCGCGCAATTGCCTGGAATCCATGTCTGCCTCCGTTTTATATCGTGAAATTCAGTTTCGGATCGCGGAAGATAATAGCATGTGAACGCCTAAATTTCGTGCTATCGGAAAACACGTAGCCCCTCAAAGTCAAGTAGATGTTTACCCTAATTTGATGCATAATTACGGGCTTCCCAGCCGACGGCCTATCAGCCGCTCGCAGTCTTGGTGGCAGCTCCCGGCGACTGGCGTGAAACGTAGCTATTTCAGTAACTTAGAGAGAGACACACCGCCATGACCGCACCGCTGAATGCGCCCGATTACGTCAAGCACGAAGGCCTGAAAAAATGGGTCGCCGAGATCGCCGAACTGACCCAGCCAGACCGCATCTACTGGGCTGATGGCTCACAACAAGAATACGACCGCCTGTGCGCCGAAATGGTCCAGGCCGGCACCCTGATCAAGCTCAACGAACAGAAGCGCCCGAACTCCTACCTGGCCTTCTCCGATCCGTCCGACGTTGCACGCGTCGAAGACCGCACCTATATCTGCTCGCAGAACAAGGAAGATGCCGGCCCGACCAACAACTGGGAAGACCCGGCCAAGATGCGCGAAACCCTCAGCGGCCTGTTCAAGGGCTGCATGAAGGGCCGCACCATGTACGTCATTCCGTTCTCGATGGGCCCGCTCGGTTCGCCGATCGCCCACATCGGCGTGGAAATCTCCGACTCCGCCTACGTCGTGGTCAACATGCGCACCATGACCCGCATGGGCGCCAAGGTATTCGACGTGCTCGGCACCGATGGCGAATTCGTGCCCTGCGTGCATACCGTCGGCGCCCCGCTGGAAGCCGGCCAGAAAGACGTGGCCTGGCCGTGCAACCCGACCGTCAAGTACATCGTTCATTACCCGGAAACCCGCGAAATCTGGTCTTACGGTTCCGGTTACGGCGGCAACGCCCTGCTCGGCAAGAAGTGCTTCGCCCTGCGTATCGCTTCCACCATGGCCCGCGATCAGGGTTGGCTGGCCGAACACATGCTCATCCTCGGCGTCGAATCGCCGGAAGGTGAAAAGTCCTACGTCGCTGCCGCTTTCCCGTCGGCTTGCGGCAAGACCAACTTCGCCATGCTGATCCCGCCGAAGACCCTCGACGGCTGGAAGATCACCACCATCGG
>JAYRMB010000038.1:0-3869 GCA_041904995.1 Azonexus sp. | reverse complement strand
TGCTCGGTTTCCGGCATGTCCTGCGCCACCTGGCCCATGTGCCACGTCTTCGGAATCGAATAATCGCCACCGTCCTCGTGCAGGGTGCCGTTGAGCAGGGCGAACAGGGTCGATTTGCCGGCACCGTTGCGGCCGACCAGACCGACCTTTTCACCGGGGTTGATGGTGACGGAGGCCTTGTCCAGCAGCACTTTCGAGCTGCGGCGCAGGGTGACGTTCTTCAGGATGATCATGAGGGCTTTCTGTGGGCGGGGAAGTCGGACAAGGTCCGAGCGCGTCGGGTGCCCGGTTGGGGGCGCGTATTTTACCTGAGCGATCCGCCTTGTTTTCTTCGGCGATGTCTTTCCGTCGCTTGCCGCGCACGAAGTTGAGGCCACTGCTGCGGTGCACCCGGCAAATTGGCAATTTTTCGCAACAGTCATGCGGTGGTGTGAAAAATGCTTGTCACGCAGCTAGTGTGCAATTCAACGGAAGTTACTGGGATAACAACACCAATTCGGTGAATCGACTGGCCTGTCGGCCACTTTCTGGTGCATCGATAGGTTTCGGGGAATGCGGGGAATGTTGCGAAGACTCTCAGGTTTCGTCGGGCGGCTGTCGGTAGCCAAAAAGCTGCTGCTGATCTATCTGCTCGACCTGAGCGCGATCATCTTCATCACCAATATCCTGATCGACGAGAAGTACATCGCGATCAACTTTGCCCGCAAGGAAATTCAGGGCCTGCACTATATCGGTCGCATCCGCGAGGTGTTGGTCGATCTGGCTCAACCGGAAATGGCACCGCGCATCACACGGCATCTCGAGAGCATCGAGCGTGCCGAGTCTGAATTCGGTTCGGATATGGGTAGCCAGGAATTGAACCGGCAATTCATCTCCGCCTTGCGCGATCTGGGCGCCCATGACACGCCGTCGCAAGCCAATTCCGTGCTGGGCGCCGGGCGCAACTTGCTGGCGCGAGTGGGCGATCAATCCAACCTGATTCTCGATCCCGACCTCGACAGCTACTACGTCATGTCGCTGGTGGTGCTGCGTTTTCCTGAATTGCTCGATCTCCTGATGCAGTTGCCGGAAAGTGCGGCGGCCGACAGCAAGGAGGTCAATGTCGAATTGCTGCTGCTGGAAGGCAAGCTGACCGCGCTGGCCGATGCCATCGATTCCGATTTCCAGGCGGCCTATGCCGGCAATCCGAACGGGGCCTTGGCGCGTCAGCTGGATTCCGATCGTCGCAAGCTGCAACAGATACTTGGAAGCGTACAGATCAACCTGCGCGAGATCGGTGACGGCAAAGCCTCGTCGAGTCTCGGCAAATTGCGTAGTCAGGCGCTCGACCAGACCGCCCAAACCTGGACTCTCGCGGCGCAGCAACTCGACGCATTGCTCGACGCCCGCCTGAACCTCTTTTTCAACCGCATGTGGGAGCATCTGGGAACGGCGGCACTTCTGCTACTGGTCATCCTCTTCCTGGTTTTCTACGTGGCCCGCAAGATTGCCCAGCCCCTGGAGAGTCTGGCGGGCGTGGTCGAGAAGGTCAGCGTCAGCAACGACTACAGCCTGCGTGCGAAATGGGATAGCCACGACGAAATCGGCCAGCTGGTGCGCGGCTTCAATCACATGCTCGAACGCCTCGACTACGAGCGTGTGCTGGAGCAGAAGCTGGCCACGCAGGCGGCGGCGGCCGAGGCGCAGCTCGATCTGCTGGGGGCCATCGCCTTGCCCATGCTGGTGACCTCCATTCCCGACCATCGCGTCCTCCACGCCAACGAACAGGTCCGGCCCTGGCTGGGCGAGTGCTCGGTCGACCCCTGGCGGAGCGCCATCGACTCGCGGACGCGCGGCCGTTTCTTCCAGAAGCTGGCCGACGAGGGCGCCGTCGACGGTTTCGAGGTGCGCTGGCGCGGGACGAAACAGGATAGCTGGGCCTTGCTGTCCGCCCGGCGGCTGCGTTATCAGGGCGTCGATTCGGTGCTGACCACGATCACGCCGATCGACCAGCAAAAGCGCATGGAAAGTCGCCTGCAACTGTGGGCCAAGGTGTTCGAAGCGACGTCCGAAGGCATCATGGTGGTCGATTCCGGGCAGCGCATCGTCAGCGCCAATGCGGCCTTGGTGCGGGCCAGCGGCTATCACGCCGACGAGTTGCTGGGGCGGGCGCCGGAAGTGCTGCATTCCGACCGTCACGACACGCATTTCTACGAACATATCGACCAGACCGTCCGCATCAAGGGTGCCTGGAAGGGCGAATTCTGGCTCAAGCGCAAGAATGGCAGCGTGGTGCCACAGTGGATGGTGATCAACACCGTACGCGACGATGCCGGCGTGCCGGTTTACACCATCACCATCTTCACCGACATCAGCGAGCGCAAGGAGCAGGAAGAAAAGATCGAACACCTGGCCCATCATGATTCCCTGACCGGCCTGCCCAACCGTTTGCTGTTCCAGGAGCGCCTGCGCCTGACGGTGGAGCAGGCCGAGCGCCTGGGCAGCGAAGTGGCGGTGCTGTTCATCGATCTTGACCGCTTCAAGACCATCAACGACTCGCTCGGCCACCACGTCGGCGACGGGCTGCTGCAATCGGTCGCCGAGCGCCTGCAACGGGCGATCCGCGGTGGCGATACGGTCAGCCGCCTGGGCGGTGACGAGTTTGTGATCATTCTGAACGGCATCGAGTCGGCCGACGAAGTGGCGCACATCATCGAAGATCGACTGATTCCGCTGATTCGCGAGCCGCATCGCGTTGATGGCGTCGATCTCTACGTGTCGTGCAGCGTTGGCGTCGCCATCTTCCCGGGCGATGGACGCGACCTCGACGAGCTGATGCGCCATGCCGACACGGCGATGTACATGGCCAAGAGCAGCGGTCGCGACAACTTCCAGTTTTTCACGCAGGAAATGAACGAGCACGCGCAGGAACGCCTGCATATCGAGCACAAGCTGCGGCATGCGCTGGAGCGCGACGAGTTCGAGCTGCATTTCCAGCCGCTGCTGGATGTCGATGGGCTGCACATCCTCGGCGCCGAGGCGCTGATCCGCTGGCGTCATCCGGAACTCGGCCTGATGCCGCCCGGTCGTTTCATTCCCATTGCCGAAGAAACCGGCCTGATCGTTCCCATCGGCGAATGGGTGCTGGAGCAGGCATGCCGGCGCCAGGTCGCCTGGCAGCAGGCCGGTCTTGGCGAGTTGTACGTCGCCGTCAATATCTCGGCGGCGATGTTCCGGCAGGACGGCTTCCTCGAAATGGTGCACAGCGTCCTGCGCCAGACCGGCATCAAGCCCTCGCGCCTGGAGCTGGAACTGACCGAAAGCATCCTGATGGCCGATGCCGACGCCAATATCCGGGTCATGAACGGCTTGAAGTCCATCGGCGTACGCCTGGCGGTGGACGATTTCGGTACCGGCTATTCCAGCCTCAATTACCTGAACCGTTTCCCGCTCGACAAGCTGAAAGTGGATCGCTCCTTCGTTTCCGACATGCTGAGCGATCCAACCAACCTGGCCATCACCAAGGCCATCATCGGCCTGGGCCATACGCTTGGCCTGCGCGTCACGGCGGAGGGCGTCGAGCATCTGGAAGAGTTGGGCATCCTGCAGACCAGCGGTTGCGACGAGGTGCAGGGCTTCTATTTCTCGCAGCCACTCCCTGAACCGGCGTTTACCCGTTGGGCAGAGGAAAGGTCGGTGCGCGGCACGGAATTCAGCTTGTCGTAAACGAGACAAGCGTGGATTGCTTCAAGCGACTGATTCTTATGGTGAAATGACTGGCATCCCTTTTGCACGCATTTCGGTGCTCAGGGGAATGACATGAAAACCTATCTCGATTGGTCGGCCTACGACACCTATGGCGTCGGCGACGCCTATGCCGGCATTCCGGC